>NZ_JAWRYN010000007.1:0-173297 GCF_046534585.1 Peribacillus sp. SIMBA_075
CCGAGGAGGCTCACCGCCCGCACCAAGGAAAGCGAGCATCTGGAGGGGAAATCAACCACAACTCACTACCTGGTAAACAGCCTAATGTTTAAAAGGAGAATATAGTTCATTGGTTATTAAATTCTAACCAACCAAGTGAAATCACAAAGATAATCCAAAGAACAATTAATATCCCGTACAAAATAAAAACAAAAAATCCCCACTTTAGAATCTTTTTTAGTATCATCCAAATAACACTTCCCCCTAGTCATCCACACTCGAAATGAACATGTTTACCATTTATTTACCAATTTTTAAAAACTTTTAAAAAAGAGTGGCTCGATTCTAAATATACGGACTTTCAAATAGGAAAACAGTACGTTAAACAAACGAAGAATGTTAAGCAGGACGTACGACTTGTATCTCTTTCTTCTTACCTATAAAATAAGGACAGAAGCAAACAGGAGGAATTAATAAGTGAAGTCTACCCCAGTTGAACAATTATTTTATGAATTTGATGAAACAGCCCAAATATTGCAAAGTGAATTATCATGTACGTATCTGGATGCCCTAGGTGAAACGGGTGAGAACTTCTTCCAGGGGAAAGTCCTGCAGGAGGAAATCAGTGAAGTATCGAAGAAAAGGTTAGTTAAGCATTATGGAGATTTTTCACCAGAGAAATATGAGAAGGAAGCAATTCGTAAAGCGTACCAGCTTGCTATTTTAAAAGGCATGCAGGAGAGCATCCAACCGAATCATCATATGACCCCGGATGCAGTCGGCATGTTCGTCAGCTATTTAGTCGGTAAATTCACCAAGGATCAAAAAGAATTGGTCATGCTAGATCCAGCTGTCGGAACGGGGAATTTACTATTTGCGATCTTGAATCAACTTACTGATAAAAGTATCGCATCATATGGTGTCGAGATTGATGAAACCTTGATCAGGCTTGCTTATGCAGGTGCCAACCTGCAAGAACATCCGCTGCAATTTTTCAACCAGGACAGCTTGGAGCCGCTTTTCATCGATCCTTCCGATGTTGTGGTCAGTGATTTGCCGATTGGTTATTATCCGAATGATGTGCGTGCAGCCGAATATGAATTGAAGGCAGATAATGGACATTCATATGCACACCATTTGTTTATTGAGCAAAGTGTTAAACATGTAAAGGATGGCGGACACCTTTTCTTCATTGTCCCTAATAACCTGTTCGTCTCGGAGGAAGCGCCGAAACTCAATGATTTCCTGAAGAAGCATACACATATCCAAGGGATGGTGCAACTGCCGCTTTCCATGTTTAAGAGTGAAGCGGCTGCGAAAAGCATCCTGATCCTTCAAAAGAAAAAAGAGGGTATCGAAGCTCCGAAGAAGGCACTGCTCGTACAACTTCCGAAGTTATCGGATTTCGAAGCGACAAGCTCTGTCATGCAGCAGATGGATGATTGGTTTAAAGAGGAAAAGTAGTCAATGAAAGCTGATGCCACAGGCATTGGCTTTCATTTTTTTTATTCCTAATTTTTGGTTTTTATTTGGTTGTATCCGCTCGCCATGATAAAATTGTACAATACACTGCATGTTTCGTTGAGATGATCATTGGAAGAACTAGCTTAGAGTAAAGGAGCAGGATGGATGTCAAAAATCATGGCTATTAATGCTGGCAGCTCTTCATTGAAGTTTCAACTTTTTGAGATGCCAAGTGAAAACGTAATTACAAAGGGTCTTGTAGAAAGGATTGGCTTGAAAAATTCCACATTCACTTTGAGCGTCGAAGGCAAAAAGGTATCTGAAACGGTGCATATACCCAACTATGAAGTGGCAGTAGGGCTTTTATTGAAAAAGCTGATTTACCATCGCATCATTGAATCCTTTGAAGAGATAGATGGCGTAGGGCATCGGGTTGTGCATGGTGGTGAGGTGTTCAGTGACTCCGTCTTGATTACGGTGGAAGTAATAGAGGAAATCGAAAAGCTTTCCGAGTTGGCACCCCTTCATAATCCCGCCAATATCACGGGAATCAAAGCCTTCAGGCAAATACTTGATGTTCCTGCTGTTGCCGTATTCGATACTGCCTTTCATCAAACGATGGCTGCAGATTCATATTTGTACAGCTTACCCTTTGAATATTATGAAAACTATGGAATAAGGAAATATGGGTTTCATGGTACTTCACATAAATATGTGTCGAAGCGGGCTGCAGCAATGATTGGCCGCCCAATCGAACAGCTTCGCTTGTTATCCTGCCATTTAGGGAATGGTGCAAGCATTACGGCCATAAAGGGCGGTAAATCGATTGATACATCAATGGGATTTACACCATTGGCCGGTGTTACAATGGGGACGCGTTCAGGCAACATCGACCCTGCGCTGATTCCATATATCATGGAGAAGACGGGAAAAACGGCTGATGAAGTGCTGGATGTCCTGAATAAGAAAAGCGGCATTCTAGCCCTTTCCGGGTTTTCCAGCGACCTGCGCGATATACAAGTGGAAGCGGATAAAGGCAATGATCGGGCTGTACTCGCACTTGAAGTTTTTGCAGATCGGATTCACAAGTACATAGGTTCCTATTCGGCTAAAATGGGAGGTGTGGACGGCATCATTTTTACAGCGGGCATCGGTGAAAACAGTCAAGCCATTAGGGGTCGAATCTTGGAGGGACTTGAATTCATGGGGGTATATTGGGATAAGGACCTCAACCGTACCTCGGGTAAGGAAGCCTTCATCAATACACCTTATTCCCCCGTTAAAGTGATGGTCATTCCCACTAATGAAGAAATCATGATTGTCAGGGATACCATGAGATTGGCTTTTAGCGAAAACATGACTTCATGATTTTTTATAAAGATCCCTTATCTATTGGTAAGGGATCTTTTCCATGAAAGCATTGATTCAAATGGTTTCACCCTCAACCGCACCTTCTTGCCCCTCTTCATCTTTCTTGAAAAGCCATCCTCTATGGTATACTTAAGGGAGAATCCACCAATTCTGTACATAGGAGGCTTGATGCATGGAATTCACGAATCGGGAAATTAAAATTTGGAATGAAATTAGTGAATGGCAGGAAAATCTTTATCAATATGAGCGAAAAGATTTGTCAGCATTGTATGATAAATGGTTAGAGCAGGGTTTTGACCTGCTTCCAGATAACGTCCAACAACAGTTTTTTGAAAAGCTTGATACTTGGCTTTTTCATTTGCATGCCATGGTTCAGAGCTCACAAATCCAAATAGATGCAAGAGAGCGGATTTTAGCATCTGCGCGCTTGTTTAAGGAAGATATCGAAACGCTGGATGACTTGAATCACTTATCGATCGATCAGTTGAATTACATAGCCAACCAGCATATCGCAAAGCATCGGTTGTATTCATTTGCACAAGGCGGTGTAAGCGGATCTGGTAGCCTGCTCCTGTTAGGGAGTGATATTCCGGCCATGACGGTCATCAATGTCAGGATCGTACAGCTGATTGCGATGTCTTATGGTGTTGAGGTGAATACGCCTTTTGAAATGATGATGGCCCTTAAGGTATTCAATGCAGGAGCGATGCCAAAGAGACTTCAAGGGATGGCCTGGGAAGAATTGATCCGGGAAGTCCAGAACGCGGAAGATGACTATTTTTATTTAGGAATCGAAGAACTTACAAATCCGACCTGGATGGAACAGCCATTGAAGCAGCTGTTGAAAGCCGTATCCATAACTGTCTTTCGAAAAAAATTGGTTCGGGGCATTCCATTCATCAGCATGGCCATCGGGGCTGGGGCCAATTATCAAATGACCCGGAATGTCAGTGAATTTGCGCAGAAGTTCTATCAATATCGGTATTTACAGAAGAAGAAGGCTGAAGAAGAATGAGTGTCAGGGATCATAAAGAAGGCTTCACGGAGGCAATTCGCTGCATGGTGATAACCGTTAGTGATACGCGTAATGAAGAAACGGATAAAAGCGGGGCACTGATGGTGGAATTATTGAAATCGAATGGGCATGAAGTGACGGAATATGAAATTGTAAAGGATGAAAGGGAAGCGATTCAAGCTGTGGTCACAGTTGGCAGCCAAAGCAGCAAGGTGGATGTCATATTAACAAACGGTGGCACTGGCATCGCCAATAGGGATGTAACGATCGAGGCGGTTCAAGAATTGATGACAAAGGAAATTCCGGGTTTTGGCGAGATTTTCCGAATGCTCAGCTTTCAAGAGGATATCGGTTCTGCAGCCATTCTATCGAGGGCGATTGCTGGGGTCGTGAACAACAAAGCGGTTTTTTCCACCCCGGGTTCAACGGGGGCAGTTCGGCTTGCGATGAATAAATTGATTCTCCCGGAATTGGGACATGTCGTTGGTGAGCTTCGGAAGGATTTATAAGAGGGATGCAAAAAAAGCCACAGTTTTAAACTGTGGCTTTTTTGCATGGAATAGGCCTTAATTATGCATCTTTTCACTCACGCCTTGATTGGTGCGATACCAAAGCCATAAATCATTGATGATGGAAGCAAGTTCCGCAATTTCGGAATTGAGCTGGCATGATTTGGTGAAATTACTTTCATCGGAGAGCTGAAACTGCTTACGGTTAATGGTGGATTCCAGTTCCTTGATGCGGTCCGGTATGCTCCCGCGGATATTCTCCCATTGTACGAGTATTTGCTGTTGCTCCCCTTTTGTATATTCATCCCACTCCAGATTCAAATCAGGAATGGGGATGCCAAGCCGTTCATCATAGGTAAATAGTTCTCTCATATTCCCACCACTTTTCGATTTTTCATACTCTTAGTTTACTATATTCTTGCGAAAGCATCCAATGTATGAATTCCCTGAAATTATTAACGGATTATTTAGCTAAATCTTTAAAATACCCCTTGTATTCCGTTTATAAAGATGATAAAGTACTAATCATAGATTGAATAAAAATAACACTGAGTGAATTTTTATTCACACGAAAGGGACGATTAAAATGGGAAAAAATCAAAAAGTTGTTTTAGCATATTCCGGAGGTTTGGATACTTCCGTTGCAATTAAATGGTTACAAGATCAAGGATACGAAGTTGTAGCATGCTGCTTGGATGTCGGTGAAGGGAAAGATTTGGACTTCATTAAAGAAAAAGCAATCACTGTTGGTGCGGTCAGTTCATATGTGATTGATGCGAAAGACGAATTCGCTGATGAATTCGCATTAACGGCTCTTCAGGCACATACTTTATATGAAGGGAAATATCCATTGGTTTCAGCTCTATCACGCCCGCTGATCGCTAAGAAATTAGTGGAAGTGGCTGAAGCGGAAAACGCGGTAGCCGTTGCGCACGGTTGTACGGGAAAAGGAAATGACCAAGTGCGTTTCGAAGTATCCATCTCGGCATTGAATCCTGATTTAGAAGTTCTTGCACCTGTTCGTGATTGGAAATGGTCTCGTGAAGAGGAGATTGAATATGCAGCTAAAAATGGCATTCCTGTTCCAATCGGCTTGGCAAGTCCATTCTCGATCGACCAAAACCTTTGGGGAAGAAGTAACGAATGCGGAATCCTGGAAGACCCATGGGCAGCTCCACCAGAAGAGGCTTATGATCTGACAACAAGCCTTGAAAATACGCCAGATACTGCTGACATCATTGAAATTGGTTTTGAACAAGGTGTACCGGTTACATTGAATGACAAAAACTATAAATTGGCTGACTTGATTGTTGAATTGAATCAGATTGCCGGTAAACACGGGGTTGGACGTATCGATCACGTAGAAAATAGATTAGTAGGAATCAAATCCCGTGAAGTATATGAAGCTCCAGGTGCTATGACATTAATTGCTGCACATAAAGAGCTTGAAGATATCACGCTTGTAAAAGAATTGGCTCACTTCAAACCAGTAATCGAGAAGAAAATGACTGAATTGATTTATGAAGGCCTTTGGTTCTCTCCGCTTCAAAAAGCATTGGCCGCTTTCCTTAAAGAAACACAAGTAAATGTAACGGGTACAGTCCGTGTGAAGCTTTTCAAAGGACATGCGATTGTTGAAGGAAGAAAATCCGAGTACTCTCTATATGACGAAAAACTGGCTACTTATACAAAAGCGGACGAATTCGATCATGATGCAGCAGTTGGGTTCATTAAGTTATGGGGACTTCCAACGAAAGTGAACAGCATGGTCAATAACAAGAAGGTGACAGTGTGAGCAGCAAGCTTTGGGGAGGGAGATTCACCAAGTCTGCCGAAGAATGGGTAGATGAGTTTGGAGCTTCCATCTCCTTTGACCAGGAACTTGTCCTTGAAGATATTCAAGGCAGCTTAGCCCATGTAACCATGTTAAAGCAATGTAGCATTTTACCTGAAGAAGATGCGGACCAGATCATTGCAGGACTGAAAAGTTTACAGGAAAAAGCTGAAAAGGGTGAATTGACTTTTAAGGTTGAGATGGAGGATATCCATCTTAACCTGGAAAGTATGCTAATAAGCGAAATTGGTCCAGTGGGCGGAAAGCTTCATACAGGCAGAAGCCGTAATGACCAAGTTGCAACAGATCTTCATCTGTATATGCGGAACCAAACAAAAGTGATCCTGGAACTCATCAATGATCTGCAAAAAGCGATTTTGGGACAGGCCAAAAAAAATGTGGAAACACTAATTCCAGGTTATACACATTTACAGCGGGCACAGCCCATTTCATTTGCCCACCATTTAATGGCTTATTTTTGGATGCTTGAGCGTGATAAGCAGCGTTTCACCGAGAGCTTCAAAAGAATTAATGTTTCTCCATTGGGTGCTGGGGCGCTAGCTGGGACGACTTTCCCGATTGACCGTGCCCTCAGTGCCGAACTATTGGGGTTTGAGGGGATTTATGAAAACAGCCTTGATGCGGTAAGTGATCGTGACTTTGCTATTGAATTCATGAGCAACAGTGCGACGATGATGATGCATTTATCCCGTTTCAGCGAAGAAATCATTCTATGGTCAAGCCAGGAGTTCCAATTCGTTGAATTGGATGATGCGTTTTCAACGGGAAGCAGCATTATGCCGCAAAAGAAAAACCCTGATATGGCAGAATTGATTCGTGGTAAAACAGGAAGGGTTTATGGGAATTTAACGGGGTTATTGACTGTATTGAAAGGATTGCCGCTTGCTTATAATAAAGATATGCAAGAAGATAAAGAAGGCGTTTTCGATACGGTCAAGACCATTGTTGGTTCACTTAAAATATTTGCTGGCATGATTTCAACAATGAAAGTGAAAACGGACGTCATGGAAAAAGCAACAAGAAATGACTTCTCGAATGCGACGGAATTAGCTGATTACCTAGCTTCAAAGGGAATGCCTTTCCGTAAGGCACACGAGGTGGTCGGGAAACTTGTATTGTTCTGTGTCCAGAATGGCTGCTATTTAGTAGACCTAAGCATTGAACAATTCCAGGAAGCCTCCGATTTGTTTGGACATGATATTTACGATGCATTAAATCCTTACGAAGCCGTTAAACGCCGTAACAGTGCGGGCGGTACAGGTTTTGCCCAAGTGTTGCTGGCGATTGAAAAAGCCGAAAAACTGGTAAGTGAATAACAGTGAAAAAGCTCGTTCACCAATTTGGCGAACGAGCTTTTTTATGATCATCTTTTATCACTATTCGTACGGACGACAATTACATCACAGTTTGAATGGCGAACGATACCTTCCGACACGCTGCCGATCAGGAAACGTTCGACGGCATTAAGGCCAGTTGCACCGCACACAATTAAATCGATTGAATGTTTTTTGGCAATATCCCTTGGAATTTGAACTTTAGGAGAACCATATGCCACTTCTGTTTGGACTTTTGCAACCCCGGATGCAATGGCTTCCATTTTATACTTTTCCAATAGCTCATTGGCAAAGGTTTCAGAGTGTTCACGGATAGTCATATCATATGCTTCGATAGTAGGGAAATTCCTTGTGTCAACAATATGTGCAAGACATAGGGTCGCATCACTGAGTTTTGCTAAATAGATAGCCTTTTTTAAAGCCCACTCTGCTTCTTCCGAACCGTCCACTGCTACTAGAATATTCTTATAATCTATACTATTCAAGTGAATCTCCTCCTTCTATTTCATCCCTATTATACTATTATTTACCTGATTGTCTTATTTCAATTGTAACAAATTAGCGAATGTTTTAGCCAGTGCCCAAGAAATCGCAACATGAAACAATATGGGTTCTAGAAAAGTTGAACTTGTTATTCCGAATAAGAAGCTTTACTTTAACCAAACCGCTTATGTCTTTTATTCACTTGATTTGTTTATTTATGGTAAGGCTGGGCGTGAGAGGGGAGTTTTTTCTTTGAGTGTTTCAAGAATATTAAACTATGCATTATATTTATACGTACTTTTGTATACGTTGATCTATTCCTTTTTTATTGGCTCTTTTCGTAAAGATTGTTGTTTTTAAAACGAAACTTTTAAGGTTGATTGGAGCAAAAGTGCGAGACTCCTGCGGGAGCAGCGGGACAGGTGAGACCCCACAGGCGTTTACGCCGAGGAGGCTCACCGCCCGCACCAAGGAAAGCGAGCATCTGGAGGGGAAATCAACCACAACTCACTACCTGGTAAATAGCACATAGTATGTGAAAACAGCCTTTTTATTTTATTCATTAATGTTGTACATGCTTCTATCAGTATAACGAGTATATCAGCACTGCTGCTTCCATTTGTTCTTTTGCTATTTTTTCAATGGATTTCATGGAAATATACCGATTCACAAAATAAAAGGAAAATTAAAATTAGTGTATTGCCATTTCAAGCCTTGGCTTTCTTCTGCTGCTTTATTGTGTGGTCATTTTAGGGGTAAATGAATATGAATCAAGGTTCACCACCGAAAGATGGTTAAATAATGATGAAGGAAGAGTATATCTGGTTGATGACTTACTGAATGATCATGAATTGATAGGAAAGACAAAAGGAGAAGTGATTACGCTTTTAGGTTCTCCAACAGAAACGGAATATTTCAAAGAGGAAGATGTTGTTTATTACCTTGGTGCCGAGAGGGGAATAATAAGTATAGATAGTGAATGGCTTGTCATTTGGTTTGACGGCAATGAACAAGCTGTTAAATTTGAACTGCGGACCGATTAGTTGAAATGAAATTAGATTAATAGTTACCCCCGCCTTAATGAGGGCGGGGGTATCCGGGTTTCGTTACATTAAACGATCAATGCATGATCATTTTATGATTTGCAGGCTCTTCGGATATTTGGTCAAAACCTCACAGCCGGTATCGGTGATTAATAGATCATCTTCAATCCTGACGCCTGCAACATTTGGAACATATATACCCGGTTCGATGGTATAAACCATTCCGGATTGAAGTTCAAGGGTATTCGTTTCGGTCAAGGATGGGTATTCATGGACGCTGATCCCAAGTCCGTGGCCGAGCCTGTGCGGGAAGAATTCACCGTATCCTTTATTCCTGATGATGTTTCTTGCAATCAGGTCAATCTCGGAACAGGATACACCTGGTTTACTGGCTGTAACGGCAGCTTCTTGTGCTTTAAGTACCGTTTCATATATCTCTGCCTGTTTATCATTGATATCTCCGTAAGCAACCGTTCTAGTGATGTCAGAGCAGTACCCTTCATGAACGACCCCCAGGTCAAAGAGGACAAGATCGCCACGCTGAACCTTCGTATTCCCGGGTGTGCCATGTGGGGAAGCGCCATTTTTACCAGTCAGGACCATTGTGGAGAATGACATTTGGCTTACTCCGGCCTTTTTCAGTTCGAATTCTATCGCTGCAAGGATTTCCATTTCCGTTTTACCTTCATGAATTTCGCTGACACCCACTTCGATCGCAAAGTCGGCAAGGCGGCATGCTTCACGGATTTTGACCATTTCATCTTCCGACTTGATCATTCGCATCCTTTGGAGTTTTTCTTCTGCTGAAACGAGCTTTGGTGCTCCGAAGTGATGTTGGACCTTTTCATAGCGCTCTACATTCATATGCTCTTTTTCAATGGCCATTTTCTTTATGGTTAACCCGCGATTCACCACTGCTTGCTTAACTTTTTCCCATGGATTTTCAATGTCGGTATAACCAATGATATCCCCATTCCATCCAGCGTGTTTAGCATCCGGAACTTCCATCTGCGGGCAGACAAGGAATGGGTCGGCATTTGCAAAAATGGCAAGTGCAAGCAGTCTTTCATGAGGATCACTAAAGAACCCGCTTAAATAGAAGATGCTTTCTGTGGATGTAAGTAATGCGGCTTCAACCTCATTGGCCTGAAGCCAATTTTGTAGTTCTGTCAAACGTTCATTCATGACGATACCTCCAACTATAAGATATAATTACCTTAGCAATATTTAAAAGTATAGTAAATGGGTAAGGCCTAATAAGGCTATTTAAAAATTAGTGGTATGGGAAGGGAGCATCAGAAATGAAAGTATCTTTTCATGGACATGCAGTTGTAAAAGTCGAAACGAATGGTCAAACGATTTTATTCGATCCGTTCATCAATGGAAATGAATTGACCGATTTGAAGGTAGAAGATGTGAAACCGGATGTGATCATCTTGACACATGGTCATAATGACCACGTTGGTGACACGGTCGAATTGGCCAAAAGGCATGACGCACTTGTCATTGGCATTGCAGAAATTGCCGACTATCTTGGTGCTCAAGGGGTTAGGACTCACGGCATGAGCATCGGCGGAGCTTTCGAATTCGAATTTGGAAAAGTGAAACTGACGCCTGCTTTCCATGGAACGGGATTCAATAACGGAGATGGGCAAATCATTTATTTAGGAATGCCTGCTGGCGTATTACTTATGATAGAAGGGAAAACGATCTATCATGCAGGGGATACGGCGGTATTTTCCGATATGAAACTGATCGGTGAGCGACATCCGATTGACTTGGCATTTTTGCCAATCGGCGACAATTACACCATGGGGCCGGAAGATGCCGCACTTGCAGCGAAATTCCTTCAAGCCAAACAGGTCGTGCCGATTCATTACAATACTTTCCCTGTCATCAAACAGGATCCTAACAAATTCATTGACCTGCTTGAAGAGGGGAATGGACTGATCATGGAAGCCGGGGATGAAATTGAATTATAAAAGGAGCGGGAGCCACATGGCCTCCCGTTTTTGTTTGGGTCGTTCGGGAAGTAGCGGGAGCGGATGGAGGATTGAAATGAAAGGAAATCCTTGTAGCATTGCCTTTTACGAATCTGGATTTTTATAGAGGTGTCGTAAAGTAAATCTCGTTCATTCAGCCAAGTCTTTTTTCCTTTCGCAGGCATAAAATGAATAGATGGTAAAAAGGGGGGATTGGATGAAACAGAGGTTATTACTATGTTTGCTTTTATGCGGTGTGATGCTGTATTATGCCGTGCCGCGCTTGTCGCTGGAAAGTGGCGGTTTGGAGAGCCTGTTTGCCGGAACCTGGTTGTTGTTTGCCTTGTTGGCGGTAGCGGGGAACTTGACGGGAATACTATATTCTCCTAAAAAACAAAAGGTAAAACGCCAGCTGGAATACAAAAGGTTGCGCCAATACTAGTAGTTGTTTGATAAACTAGGCTCTTTGACCTTATAATGGAGAATAGGAATACCGTGAAAAGGGTGAAGCGCTTGGCTACAAAGCATGAACAAATATTAAAACATATCGATGGGCTCCCTGTTGGTGAAAAGATTTCCGTCCGTCAAATTGCGAAAGCATTAAATGTTAGTGAAGGTACGGCATATCGGGCAATTAAAGAGGCGGAGAACCAGGGCTACGTGAGCTCGATTGAGCGGGTAGGCACGATCCGTATCGAGAAAAAGAAAAAAGAGAATATTGAAAAGCTCACTTTTGCCGAGGTAGTTAATATTGTGGACGGACAAGTTCTGGGTGGAAAAACGGGACTTCATAAGACATTAAATAAATTCGTCATCGGGGCGATGAAGCTGGATGCCATGATGAGATATACAGGTGCAGGAAATCTGCTGATCGTCGGGAACCGTACCCAGGCCCATGAGCACGCGTTAAATGCGGGTGCAGCGGTGCTGATCACCGGGGGATTCGATACGGAAGAGCCCGTTAAAAGGTTGGCCGATGAATTGGAGATGCCAGTCATTTCTACAAGTTACGATACCTTTACCGTTGCAACGATGATCAATCGGGCAATCTATGACCAATTGATCAAAAAGGAAATATTGCTGGTGGAGGATATTTTGACGCCCGTACAGGAAACGACCTTTTTAACGGTTGGTGACCGGGTTCAGACTTGGCATGAACTGAATCAGGAATCAGGGCATAGCCGTTTCCCTGTTGTCGATTACAATATGAAGGTTCAAGGAATGGTCACATCAAAAGATATCATGGGTCAGGAAGAGTTGACGCTCATTGATAAGGTGATGACGAAAAACCCGATGACCGTAGGCGATAAAATGAGTGTAGCATCTTCTGCACATATGATGGTTTGGGAAGGCATTGAGTTAATCCCGGTCGTGAATGACAGTCATATCCTGAAGGGAATCGTGAGCAGGCAGGATGTACTGAAGGCACTGCAAATGAGTCAAAGGCAGCCACAGGTCGGCGAAACGATCGACGATACGATCACAAGTCAGCTTGTGATGACTTCGAATCGCGGCAAGGGTGAGGAAGTGTATAACTATGGCGTCACTCCGCAGATGACCAATTATCTTGGGACCATTTCAAGCGGTGTGTTCACGACATTGGTTACGGATTCAGCAAACCGGGCACTTCGAAGCTATAAGCGCGGTGACTTGGTCGTGGAAAATATGACGATTTATTTCATCAAGCCAGTTCAGATCGACAGCACGCTTGAAATCCATCCGCGTGTCCTTGATGTAGGACGTAAATTCGGAAAAGTGGATGTCGAGGTGTTTAACCAAGGCAAACTTGTCGGTAAGGCGATGTTAACCTGCCAATTGCTTGATCGATCATGATAAATAAATCAAAAAGGATAATCGATATTCGATTATCCTTTTTGATTTACGGCTTCTTCAATTGCATGCGGCAGGTAAAATCTATACATTTTATAGCCTCCCCAAACGCTGAATAGGCCAACGGAAATGAAAACGGCAGAAATGATATAAGTGGTGGTTGAGTGGAATAGAAAAAGCTGATTGATTCCGAATAGTGCGACAAACGCACCAAGGGCAATGGAAGACTTCCCTGAAATCCACTTTTTTTCCATCGGCATTTTGGTTCGGACCGATTTGATCTTATAAAACAAATAGACCCCTAGTGAAAGAACGATCAAGGTTACAAGAATAGGCATCGTTTAAAATTCCCCCAATTTAACATATGTACCTTTTTATTGTAGCGGGAAATGAAAGAGAATGCCACAGTAAACCAAGATGACACTTCCTATTTCCCCAATTTTTTGATTAAATGAAATATATAAAATCTTTATTAGGTTCGATAATACATAGTTTGAGGGGAGATCAATATGAAGGCTGAAATTTTAGCAGATATAAAGCGTTATGATACTATCATTCTCCATCGCCATGTCCGTCCAGATCCGGATGCTTATGGTTCACAGGGGGGATTGGCGGAAATCCTGAAGGCATCTTTCCCTGAAAAGCGGATTTATACGGTTGGGAAAGAAGAACCGTCACTGAATTATTTAAGAAGGCTCGATGTGATTTCTGATGAAACATATCAAGGTGCTTTGGTCATCGTTTGTGATACCGCCAATACCGACCGGATTTGTGATTCAAGGTATATGACGGGGGATAAACTGATTAAGATTGACCATCATCCTAATGAAGATCCATATGGGGATATGCGCTGGGTCGATACTTCAGCAAGTTCTGCAAGTGAAATGATTTATGAATTCTACCAATTCGGTAAAGAAAAAGGCTTGAAGATGAGTGATGAAGCGGCACGCCTTCTATATGCAGGCATCGTTGGCGATACAGGGCGTTTCCTATTCCAAAGCACGACTGAAAAGACATTTGCCTATGCCAGTGAATTGATTCACTATTCGTTCTCCCGTCCGCAATTATATCAGGAGATGTATGATGTCAATGAAAGCATTGTCAGGTTGAATGGCTATGTTCTGCAGCATTTTGAGATCCTTCCATATGGCACGGGGAAAATGATCATCACAAAGGATATACTTGAAACATTCCATGCTTCGGCATCGGAGGCGTCTCAGCTCGTTTCCTCGCTAGGTTCGATTAAAAATGTTAAGACATGGGTCTTTTTCATTGAAGAGGATAAAGAAATCCGAGTCCGTTTCCGTTCCAAAGGTCCAATCATCAATACGATTGCCCGTAAATATAACGGCGGAGGCCATCCGTTTGCAGCAGGGGCTTCGATCCATTCTTGGGATGAAGTGGATAATATCCTTGCCGATTTGGAAGAGTTGAATAAAGCGAATTAGAAAACGATTTTTGGATTGAAATGACATGAAGACCAAATCAAAGTGATTTGGTCTTTTAGCTTTGCGGATATAATAAGGACTTTGTCGGAAAGCGGTTTTATCAAGAGCTCCTCTTTACTTTGATTTCAATGTTCATTTTCGTATAAAACATGATTTCCACGACTTCAAGGTCATAACGCTTTTTATTGATGGTCACGATTTTATTTTCGATTGATTTTTTCAAGAGCATCTTTCCATTATATACACTGACGACATCTTTGGCGAGAAGGGAGGAAAGGTCGTCCTCTATCACATCCTCCGCCTCCGCGACACTCAGCTGATCGAGACTATATGCTTTTCCATTCGTAATCGTCACTTCGACCTCTTGAATCGTTAAGATCTCTTCGTTTTGCTGATTCAATTTTTTATAATCCTGCTCCCAGATCCCGATTTTTTCGTTCAAATCCTTGACTTCTTCTCTTTGGTCATGAATGATCCGTATCTGTGTTTCTTGCTGGACCCCATACATATAAAAGAAAATCACCCAGCTGATCAATCCGCCAAGTGCGGCCCCGGCAAAAAAACGCTGCCAGGTGGGTGCCCGGTGATAGGGAGGAATCCTCATGATGATATATGCTCCTGAGTGAACCAGTTGATGATCAGTGCTCCTGTCTGTGCTCCCCCAAGTGCAGATAGAATCAATAGGATCTGCTTGACTATATCCTTCGTTTCTCCGTGGAAAATGCCGCGTTCGAAATTATAGACCATATCAAAAGTACCCCCGATGGCAGCGACAATCGCCCATATACGCAGGCTGTCCGATAGCCGGAACACAGTCGTCATCGGAGCTTGTCCAGTAAAAAAAGCGGCGAGGCCCCCGATTAACGAGCCTCCAAGCAATACGCCAAGCGATATGAAAAAGCTGTTGATAAAGGCCGGAAAAAAGGCTTCATTCATATATCATCATCCTTTTTTGCTTGATATTCTTCTATTCTATTTATATGGGAAGTGCAGAGGTATTATGATAGTCGGCGAAAATCAGGGTGATAAATTGGATTGGTAATGAGAACATATTTTCTTTTTTTGAAATAAACACTATAATGAAAAGAAACATGCCTTACAAAGGTGGGAGAAAAAACGTGTATACTCATCTCCATATTCAGAGCGGATACAGCCTGCTGACAAGTACGGTGAAGATCACTGATCTTGTGGCCAAAGCGAAAGCGGATGGCTGTACAAGTCTTGCCTTAACCGATCGAAATGTTATGTACGGTTCGGTCTATTTTTATAAAGAATGTAAGAAACAGGGAATAAAGCCGATTGTCGGCCTTCTTGCAGATGTCCTCGATGAACAGGAATCGGCACATGGCCTTCTTTTATTGGCAAAAAATCTGCAAGGCTATCAAAACCTGCTTAAAATAAGCAGTGCCATAAAAACGAAATCCCCGTCAGGCATTCCAATGAACTGGCTTAAAGCCTACTCCGGGGGCTTGATAGCAATAACACCGGGTGCAGAGGGGCACATAGAAACGCTATTAAGAGAAGAAAATACTGAAGGAGCCAAACAGGCTGCAGGTCGATTTCTGCAAATTTTTGGTCATGATAACTTTTTTGTATCCATACAGAGACTTTCGATTGCGGACGAAGAGAAAGGTATCGAAGCCTTAAGTCAGTTGGCGAGAGAATTAGGGATAAAGATCGTTGCGACCAATCCGGTTTATTTTTTGAACGAAAGCGATGCACTCGCTCAGGAAGTCCTTCTGGCAATTGGAAATGGTGACAAGCTGTCGGATGAGACGCATACGGTTCTTGAATCCAATCAATTTTATTTGAAAAGCAGGGCTCAGATGGCAGAACTATTCCATGACAGGCCGGATGCACTCGAAAATTCACTACATATTGCCGCGCAATGCAATCTTGAAATTCCGTTTCATCGTTCACTGCTGCCTAAGTACCCCACTGAAGATGGAGTCACAGCCGAGGAGATGCTCGAAGTTGTCTGTTTCCAAGGGCTGCGGAAAAGATTTCCTGAGCCATCCATTCAATATGAAGAGCGCCTTCGGTATGAATTGGATATAATTACCAAGATGAATTTCAGTGATTACTTTTTAATCGTTTGGGATTTCATGAAATTCGCTAAGGATCACCAAATCCTGACTGGTCCTGGAAGGGGATCGGCCGCCGGATCGATGGTTGCTTATGTGCTGTCGATAACGGATGTCGATCCAATCGAGCATTCCTTGCTGTTCGAGCGTTTCCTGAATCCTGAACGTGTCTCGATGCCGGATATCGATATTGATTTTCCGGATAACCGCCGTGAAGAAGTGATTGCCTATGTCGCGAAGAAATATGGGGAACTTCATGTAGCACAAATCATTACATTCGGAACATTAGCTGCCAAGGCTGCTTTAAGGGACACAGGACGTGTTTTCGGCTTGAATTCAAAGGAACAGGAAGCGGTATCGAAAATGATTCCAGGCCGTCTGGGCATCACGCTTCCTGAAGCTTTCAAGGAATCGAAAAGGCTGAGGGAATTCGTTAATGAGAGTGAGATGAATCAAAAACTTTTTCAAACGGCGTTATTGCTTGAAGGGCTGCCTCGCCATGCTTCGACACATGCTGCAGGCGTCGTCATCAGCGACAAGGCACTGACCGAGCATATCCCGATTCAGGGAGGGCATGACGGCATCCATCTTACTCAATATCCAATGGACCTTCTTGAAGAACTGGGACTTCTTAAAATGGATTTTCTTGGGCTTCGCAATTTAACGCTCATCGAAAATATTTTAAAGAACATCCACAAGGGAACGGGGAAAAAACTGGACCTGTCGCATATCCCGATGGATGACCCCGAGACGTTAGCCCTTTTAGGGAGAGGTGAAACAACTGGAGTGTTTCAATTTGAATCGGATGGCATCCGAAAGGTTTTGATCAAGCTGAAACCGAACCGATTCGAGGATATTGTCGCGGTCAATGCCCTCTATCGTCCAGGTCCCATGGAGAACATACCGCTGTTCATCGAGCGAAAACATGGACTTGCTCCCATTGAGTACCTGCACCAGGATTTGAAGGATATCCTTGAGCCTACATACGGAGTCATTGTTTATCAAGAACAGATCATGCAAATTGCCTCTCGCCTCGCCGGATTTTCACTTGGGGAAGCTGACCTGCTCCGTCGTGCCGTTTCGAAGAAGAAAAAGGATGTGTTGGATCAGGAGCGGCAGCATTTTGTGAGCGGCTCTTTGAAACAAGGATATTCCGAAAAAACGGCAGATGAGATTTATTCCTTGATCGTCCGCTTCGCTAATTACGGATTCAACCGTAGCCATGCGGTTGCTTATAGTGTCATTGCTTATCAGCTGGGGTACTTGAAAACCCACCATCCGGAATATTTCATGGCAGCACTCATGACATCGGTAGTGGGAAATGATGAAAAGATTGCCCAATATATCCGTGAGGCAAAAAAGAAAGGGATGACGGTTCTGCCTCCTTCGATTAACCGGAGCGGATACCCGTTTTTACCGGAAAAGGAAGGGATCCGCTATAGTCTTGGAGCCATAAAAGGAATAGGCGGTACGGTTTTGAAAGAAATCTTTGCTGCAAGACGACAAAAGACGTTCGCTGATTTATTCGATTTCTGTTTGCGCGTTTCGGGGAAAATCGTAAATCGAAAAGTGTTGGAGGCGCTTGTGCATTCAGGTGCTTTTGATGAATTCGGTGAAGACCGGGCAACATTATTGGCGAGTTTGGACATAGCGATCAGCCATACGGAATTGGTAAATCCAGATGATGATCTATTCGATATGTTTTCGGATGGCGGGTTTTCACTCAAACCGAAATACAACCGGGTCGAGCCCATTCCTATCGAGCACAAACTCTCATTGGAGAAAAGTGCATTGGGGCTTTATCTATCGAATCATCCCGTGACCAGCTACAGGGAACTATTTCAGTACTTCGGCTGTTTGACCATAGACGAGGCTACCAATAAAAAGGAATCAAAAGTCTTACTTGGCGCATATATTACGTCGGTTAAAACCATAAGGACAAAAAAGGGCGATGTTATGGCCTTTTTGAGCGTCAGTGATGAAGAGGGGGACATTGAGGCGGTCGTTTTTCCCAATGTATATAAAAACCACTCTGCCGACTTGAATCATGGACAACTCGTTATGCTGCAGGGGACATTGGAAGAACGGGATGGAAAAACCCAGCTCCTGATCAGGAACGTATATCCGCTTGAAAAAGTGAAAAGGATGAAAGAGGAACAAAACGGAACGGTTTTCCTGAAAATTGAGGCTGGCAAGCAAACGAAGGATACACTGCAAAAAATAAAAAAAATTTTAATGCAGCATAGCGGCGAAACAAAGGTCATGCTTTTTTACGAGCGGGAAAACCGCTATGTACAGCTATCTTATTGGGATTGGGTCAATCCTACAGATAGTCTGATGCAGGCATTATTTGGTTTAGTCGGAAAAGGTAATGTGGTTTATAAGCGAGAATAACTGTTTTACAACTTAAGCAGTTATGTTATATTGAAAACAGGCCGCTGTGGTCTGACCACTAGATTTCAGCATATAAGATATGGGTTACCCAATATGTTTTAGGAGTGAAAATATGTCATTAAGAGAAGAAGCTTTACATATGCATCGCATGAATCAAGGGAAATTAGAAACAGTTTCAAAAGTACCGGTTAGGAATGCAGAAGATTTAAGTCTTGCTTATTCTCCTGGTGTCGCAGAACCATGTAAAGAAATATACGATAAGCCAGAAACCGTTTATGATTATACAATGAAAGGGAACACTGTTGCTGTTATTTCTGATGGAACGGCTGTGTTGGGACTTGGAAACATCGGCCCTGAAGCTGCTTTGCCGGTTATGGAAGGAAAAGCCGTTTTATTTAAAAGTTTCGCTGGAGTGGACTCTTTTCCAATCTGTTTAAAAACGACGGATGTGGATAAAATTGTAGAGACAGTTAAATTACTCGAACCGACATTCGGAGGAGTTAACTTAGAGGACATTGCCGCACCAAATTGTTTTGAAATTGAAGAACGACTTAAGAAAGAAATGAATATCCCTGTTTTTCATGATGATCAGCACGGTACGGCCATTGTAACCGTTGCAGGTCTTGTAAATGCCTTACGACTTGTGAATAAATCAATCTCAGAAATTAAAGTGGTAGCGAATGGGGCCGGGGCTGCGGGTATTGCTATCATTAAATTGCTTTATAGCTACGGAGTTCGTGACATTATTATGTGTGACACGAAGGGTGCCATTTATGAGGGCCGTTCGTCAGGCATGAATGATATAAAAGAACAAGTGGCGAAAGTGACCAATCGCAATAAGATTTCAGGACCTTTGGAAGCGGTCATTCAAGACGCTGATGTATTTGTAGGCGTTTCTGCCGCAGGTGCGTTAACCAAAGAAATGGTTTCTTTAATGAATAAGGATGCGATCATTTTCGCGATGGCTAATCCAAATCCGGAAATCATGCCGGAGGATGCGAAAGCAGCGGGTGCCAAGGTTGTTGGAACGGGCCGTTCGGATTTCCCGAATCAGGTCAATAATGTCCTTGCATTCCCGGGAATTTTCCGTGGGGCATTGGATGTACGTGCGACTCATATCAATGAAAAAATGAAGGTTGCTGCTGTAGAGGCCATTGCCGGTTTAATTGAGGAACATGAGTTGAACGAAGACTACGTTATCCCTGCTCCTTTTGATGAGAGGGTAGCGCCTGCCGTTGCGGCTGCTGTTGCCAAGGCAGCGATGGAAACGGGAGTGGCTAGAATTAATATGGATCCCGAGGCAATTAAAGAAAAAACAAGGAAATTAGCGATCATTGGAAAAAGTGAGGAATAATTAATTTGGCAGGTCGGACTTCTTCATCCAAAATTTATCTCGATGTCGTTGAGAGCCTACGTAGCATGATTGAAGCGGAAAGCCTCCTGCCGGGAGATAAAATCCCATCAGAACGGGAGTTATCGGATCGTTTTAATGTTGGTCGTTCCTCTGTACGGGAAGCATTGCGTGCCTTAGAGCTATTAGGATTAATAGAAACAAGGCGTGGTGAAGGAACGTTTATCAGGGATTTCCAGGAGCATAAGCTAGTCGAGCTTCTGGGAACCTTTTTTTTGCAAGATAAAAAAGTACAAGAAGATTTGGCTGAGACGAAAAGGCTGATTGAAATTGACTGTTTACGGATTGTCGCCTTTTTCGCTACAGCTGAGGATATCAAACGATTAATGGTCTGGGTCAAGACGGATGAGTTTCATGATGATGATTTCTTCTTAAGAATTGCCATATTGAATCGCAATCGATTGATGGAACGAATTTGGCGCATTGTCAACAGCTATGCTAGAACATCAGAGATGGTACAGGGTAATGTGAAAAAAGAAGATTATCTGGCACTTCTTACATATTTACTCGAACGGGATGAAGAAAAAGCCATCGAAACGTATCTTATTAGAATTAGAAATATGTCGAAGGACGAGTGACACCTTTTTACACGATACTACTTTAATTTCTGATATAGTTTGTACCAAGTATCAAATAATAGATAATTGGTGGTAAAGGGAGGATTAAGCTTGCTTAAAGAGCTATTTGCGAAGTCTAAGAAGAAATATGCAACGGTTCCTTTAGATCGGGAGAAACAAGATATACCAGAAGGAATTATGACAAAATGCCCCGGCTGTAAAAAAATCATGTATACAAAAGAATTAGTGAAAAACAATAAAGTCTGTCTGCATTGCGGGTTCCATCATTCGATGTCTTCCCATGAGCGTATCGAATGTTTATTCGACGCCGGCAGTTTTAATGAATTTGATAAAGAAATGATTTCAGTTAACCCACTTGGATTTCCGGATTACTTGGATAAATTGGAAAAGGACAAAAAGAAGGCCAAGATTAATGAGGCCGTTGTTACAGGAGTAGGGAACATCAATGGGTACCAAGTATCAACAGCCATCATGGATTCCAATTTCCGGATGGGAAGCATGGGCTCCGTTGTTGGTGAAAAAATCACCCGTGCCATTGAACGTGCAGGTGAATTGAAGATTCCGTTTATCATTTTTACGGCATCAGGCGGCGCTCGGATGCAGGAGGGTGTTTTAAGCTTGATGCAGATGGCAAAGACGAGTGCTGCACTCAAGATGTTCAGCAATGAAGGCGGGCTGATCATATCAATGATGACCCATCCTACCACAGGTGGGGTTTCGGCAAGTTTCGCGTCACTTGGTGACATTAATCTAGCCGAACCTGGAGCACTTATTGGTTTTGCGGGACGAAGAATCATTGAACAGACGATTCATGAAGAGCTTCCAGAAGACTTCCAAACATCTGAATTCTTGATGAAGCACGGCCAATTGGATGCGGTTGTCAAACGTACGGAAATGAAAGAAACTTTGACGACGATCCTTAAAATTCATGCCCCGGGTGGTGAATGGTTATGATTTACGAATTAGAGTTCGAGCGTCCCGTTACGGACCTGAGAAATAAGATTAAAGAGCTAAAGGCGATTACGAAGGATGCTGACGTAGACCTTACAGCAGAAATCGAAACGTTGGAAAAGCGTCTAGAGAAGCTGGAAGTGGATATTTATAACCATTTAAAACCGTGGGATCGCGTTCAGATTGCCCGTCATCCAGCCCGTCCGACGACGCTTGATTACATTCCAAGATTATTCAATGACTTCATAGAGTTTCATGGAGATCGTTATTATGGGGATGATGAAGCGATTGTGGCTGGAATCGCAGAGTTTGATGGACTTGCCGTGACTGTCATTGGACATCAAAGAGGTAAGGATACGAAGGAAAACATCCGCCGTAACTTTGGCATGCCCCATCCGGAAGGCTATCGAAAAGCTTTGCGTCTGATGAAACAGGCGGAAAAATTCAATCGTCCGATTATTTGTTTCATTGATACGAAGGGAGCTTTCCCGGGCAAAGCTGCTGAAGAGCGCGGACAAAGTGAAGCCATTGCGAAAAACCTTTTTGAAATGGCAGGGCTTAAGGTGCCGGTCATCAGCATTGTCATTGGTGAAGGTGGAAGCGGCGGTGCATTGGCACTTGGTGTTGGAGACCGAATTTTTATGCTTGAGAATTCAACATATTCGGTAATTTCTCCTGAAGGGGCTGCGGCATTGCTGTGGAAGGATGCTTCTCAGGCTAAGAGGGCTGCGGAATCGATGCAAATCACTGCTCCCGACTTAAACCGTTTAGGAGTCATCGATGAGATCATTCCTGAAGTGAGAGGCGGCGCCCACCGGGATGCAAATTTACAGGCAGAAGCCATCAAGGAAATCCTGAAACGTTCATTCAATGAACTTCTGCCATTGAATAGTGATGACCTTATTAACCAGCGTTACATGAAATTCAAGAAAATCGGTGAATATGAATTTGAAAAACAATCTGAGGGGAAACCTAAGGAAGTTGAACAGCATTCATAATACATTTTGCAAAAAGGAAAAACGTGCTGCCAAGGGCAACACGTTTTTTCAGCCTTTAATGGTGTGCATATGTATTCATTACCGAAACCTGTAAAGAATATGGTTTGTGTATAGTATGTAAATTTTTACACCATTTTACTTCAATTTCTGTAGAGAATCGGTTAGGCTTATTACATCAGGTGAGCATAAGTGTAACAGATACTGCTTATTGAAGCTTGAAAAAGGGTACAATGATATAATGAGCTTAAAATTGATTAGTGCTGTAGAGAGGTGACATTTATGAAAAGAATTGGTGTATTGACTAGTGGAGGAGATTCTCCAGGCATGAATGCGGCAGTCCGTGCGGTTGTCCGTAAAGCAATTTTTCATGAAATGGAGGTCTTCGGGATTTATTATGGATATCAGGGCCTTATAAATGGTAATATAAGGAAACTTGAGCTTGGGTCGGTCGGGGATATCATTCATCGAGGCGGCACAATGTTACATACGGCT
The DNA here is from genome assembly GCF_046534585.1 of Peribacillus sp. SIMBA_075. Taxonomy (NCBI): domain Bacteria; kingdom Bacillati; phylum Bacillota; class Bacilli; order Caryophanales; family Bacillaceae; genus Peribacillus; species Peribacillus sp. SIMBA_075. Next base: position 23,222 of record NZ_JAWRYN010000007.1, read on the forward strand.
CGCTGTCCGGAATTTAAGACAGAGGAAGGCCAGCTTAAAGCGATTGAACAACTGAATAAACTTGGCATCGAGGGCATTGTCATAATAGGTGGCGATGGTTCTTACCGCGGAGCGAAAGCTTTGACTGAAAGGGGCTTCCCTTGTATCGGAGTTCCTGGAACGATTGACAATGACATACCGGGTACGGACTTTACGATTGGTTTCGATACAGCCCTGAATACAGTAATCGACGCTATCGATAAGATTCGGGATACGGCAACTTCTCATGAAAGGACTTATGTGGTTGAAGTAATGGGAAGAAATGCCGGCGATATCGCGCTTTGGGCCGGCCTGGCTGGCGGAGCGGAAACGATCCTTTGTCCTGAATGCGAATATGATATGGAAGATCTGATTGGGAAGCTGAACCGCGGACATGACCGTGGGAAAAAGCATAGTATCATCATTGTAGCTGAAGGTGTTGGAAGTGCCGTTGATATTTCGAGGAAAATTGAGGCGAAAGCAGGATTTGAAACCCGTGTAACGGTTCTCGGCCATGTCCAGCGCGGAGGATCTCCTTCGGCAAATGACCGTGTATTGGCAAGCCGGCTTGGAGCCAAAGCTGTTGAATTGCTTCTTGAAGGCAAAGGGGGCAGGGCTGTTGGAATAGAACAAAATCGGCTAGTTGATTATGATATCATCGAAGCCCTTGCTAAACCGCATACAATTGACAAGAAAATGTACGATTTATCCTCTGAGTTATCCATTTAAATCAGTATTGATCAATGATAATAATTGCAGGTATTTGAAAGAAGAGACTTATAACACTACGCCCCCTGTCATTTAAAAGGTGGGCAGGCGGCGATTTTTCCTTAAAGGAGGATGACACATGCGAAAAACCAAGATTGTTTGTACGATTGGCCCCGCAAGTGAAAGTATAGAAAAGCTGGTTCAATTAATAGAAGCGGGGATGAATGTAGCTCGGCTTAACTTTTCACATGGAAATCATGAAGAACATGCCGCTAGAATCGGCAATATCAGGGAAGCGGGTGAAAAAGCGGGTAAACAGGTTGCTATCCTGCTGGATACAAAAGGACCTGAAATACGGACAAATAATATGGAAAATGACTCCATAGAGCTGGTAGCTGGCAATGATGTCATTATTTCCATGAATGAAGTCCTGGGAACACCTGAAAAATTCTCCATTACCTATGAAGGGCTTCTGCATGATGTCCATCCAGGATCTAAGATCCTTTTGGATGATGGATTGATCGGTCTTGAAGTGTTGAAAATAGATGAGGTAAGAAAAGAAATCAGTACCAAAATATTGAATAGCGGTACACTTAAGAACAAAAAAGGCGTGAATGTTCCAGGTGTTTCGGTTAACCTGCCTGGCATAACGGAGAAAGATGAACAGGATATCCTTTTTGGAATCGAACAAGGTATCGACTTTGTTGCTGCCTCATTTGTACGCAGGGCTTCCGATGTACTTGAAGTGCGTGAATTATTGCAGCAGAATGGAGCGGAGCATATTCAAATCATCCCTAAAATTGAAAATCAAGAGGGTGTAGACCGGCTTGATGAAATCTTGGAAGTTTCAGATGGTTTGATGGTAGCCCGTGGCGACCTGGGAGTGGAAATTCCTGCAGAAGAAGTGCCATTAGTCCAAAAACAAATGATCAAAAAATGTAACAATGCCGGGAAACCGGTCATAACGGCTACACAAATGCTCGATTCGATGCAGCGTAACCCAAGGCCGACCCGTGCAGAAGCAAGTGACGTAGCCAATGCCATATTTGATGGAACGGATGCCATCATGCTTTCTGGTGAAACGGCTGCTGGAACCTACCCTGTCGAGGCTGTTCAAACGATGCATAACATTGCTTCACGTGCTGAAACTGCCCTTGATTATCGGGATATATTATCAGTCAGAAGCAAAGTGAACCGTCATAATGTCACGGATGCAATTGGTCAGTCCGTTGCCCACACGGCGCTTAATCTTAATGCCGGAGCAATCATCACCCCTACCGAAAGTGGCCATACGGCAAGGATGATTTCTAAATACCGCCCTAAAGCACCGATCATTGCCGTTACCTCCAATGATCATGTTTCAAGACGGCTTGCACTGGCATGGGGAGTCTACCCGCAGATCGGTCCCAAAGCGACGACTACCGATGAGATGCTTCAAACTGCTATTGATGAAAGCTTGCATTCCGGCTTAGTGTCCCATGGGGATTTAGTCGTCATAACAGCCGGTGTGCCAGTTGGTGAAACAGGTACGACTAACTTGATGAAAATTCATGTGTTAGGTGAGGTTCTTTTGAAGGCTCAAGGAATCGGCAGGAAATCTGCGAAAGGTGAAGTGGTTGTAGCTAAGAATGCCAAGGAAGCTTTGGAAAAAGTGACGGAAGGCTCTGTACTTGTTACAATTGGTTCTGACCGCGATATGATGCCAGCGATTGAAAAGTGTGCAGCATTGATTACGGAAGAAGGCGGTTTGACAAGCCATGCAGCTGTTGTAGGGGTCACATTGGGCATTCCGGTCATCGTTGGGGCGGAAAACGCGATCAAAGTTTTCACGGATGGGCAAAGAATAACGGTCGATGCAGGTCGTGGAGTCATTTATGATGGACATGCCAACGTTTTGTAAAACGAAATTTTGGCTGATTCCGTGCCAATGAGGTAAGATGGATGTACCGCACCAGAAATGGGCTGTGCAGGAGGAATGTAGATGAAATATTTTTTATTGTTTATCATTGCGATGCCGGTCATTGAAATCATTGTCCTATTGCTGTCAGGCAATATGATTGGTTTTTGGCCAACTGTGTTCCTGATTGTAGCCACAGGTTTAATCGGAGCCTATTTGGCTAAACGGCAAGGGATGGAAACATGGAAAAGGGCACAGGAACAGATTCGTTACGGAATGATGCCAGGAAATGAAATCATTGATGGAATCTGTATCTTTATTGGAGCTGCACTGTTGCTGTCCCCTGGCTTCATTTCGGATATCATGGGATTGCTCCTTGTATTTCCGCCAACCCGGAATCTCCTCAAACCGATTGTTATCCGGTTTATCATGAACAGGATGAATAAAGGGAAAGTCACCATCATTCGGCATAAATAATATAAGGCTGCCTAAAAGCTCAAGCTTTTAGGCAGCCTTTTTGGTCTGGAAAAAAGAAGTCTTCAAAGGGCAACCAAGGGTTTTTTCATTGGCAGCCTTTATGGCATTTCACTAAAATTGGACAAAACATAGGGAGATTGAATGTAATCCGTTTTGCCTGTTTCACCATTAAATGAAGAATTCGGAAGAAAGTGAAGTAGTGTATAATAACAGAATTTTTTAACTATTATCCCGCGAAAACATGGATAAATCAGGCTTTTTCATATGAGAAATTCTTTTTTTGGAAACTTTTTAGAAAAAACTGGTGACAAATTTATACAGTGTGTTATATAATACAAACAGGAAATAAAACAACTGTATTATAACATAAAAGAGTTGGAAAGGATGTGGAGAGGCAACATGATTACGGAAGCAAAAGGCTTACAAATTACGGGCAACATTAAGCCAGGATATGAACAAATACTTACAACGGAGGCTCTTCAATTCATCGAAAGAATTGAGCGGCATTTCAGTGAAAGAAGGAAGGAACTTCTGAAACGGCGCAAAAGCGTACAGGAAGAGCTGAATCAAGGCAAGTTGCCTGATTTCCTTGAAGAAACGAAGCATATTCGTGAAAGTGATTGGACGATTGCGCCACTCCCGAATGACTTGCAGGACCGCAGGGTTGAAATAACTGGACCGGTTGATCGTAAGATGATCATTAATGCAATGAACTCAGGTGCCAATGTATTCATGGCTGATTTTGAAGACGCCAACTCACCCACTTGGGAGAATTGCGTGGATGGTCAATTGAATTTGCGCGATGCAATCCGCGGAACCATTTCATTTAAAAATCCAAATGGCAAAGTGTATGAATTGAATGAAAAAAGGGCTGTCCTAAAGGTAAGGCCACGCGGCTGGCATTTGGAGGAAAAACATGTCCTTTTGGATGGACAGCCAATATCAGCCAGCATTTTTGACTTTGGACTGTACTTTTACCACAACGCAAAAGCATTGGTCGAAAAACAAAGCGGTCCATACTTCTACTTACCAAAAATGGAAAGCCACCTAGAAGCAAGATTATGGAATGAAATATTCGTATATGCACAGAACGATTTAAGAATACCGCAAGGAACCATTAAGGCAACGGTCTTGATTGAAACGATACTTGCCGCATTCGAAATGGATGAAATTCTGTACGAGCTTAAAGAACATTCTGCAGGCCTGAACTGCGGCCGCTGGGATTATATCTTCAGTTTCCTGAAAAAATTCCGTCACTCGGATGATGTTATCTTTCCTGACCGGCTGCAGGTGACGATGACCGTTCCGAACATGAGAGCGTATTCCTTATTGGCAATCAAAACATGCCACACTCGTAATGCTCCGGCAATTGGCGGGATGGCAGCGCAAATTCCAGTTAAAAATGACCCGATTAAGAATGATGAGGCTTTTGCGAAAGTCCGGGCAGATAAAGAACGCGAAGCAAGAGACGGCCATGATGGAACATGGGTTGCCCATCCAGGTATGGTAAGCATCGCAAAAGAGGTTTTTGACCTGCTTGTTCCAAAGCCTAATCAAATTTTCCGAAAACGAGAAGATGTCCTTGTAACAGCGCAAGAGCTGCTGGCTGTGCCCGAAGGAACGATCACAGAGGCAGGATTAAGGACGAACATTAACGTCGGCATCCAATATATTGCCTCTTGGTTAAGCGGCAGGGGGGCGGCGCCCATTAATAACTTAATGGAAGATGCAGCAACGGCTGAAATTTCAAGAGCACAGGTCTGGCAATGGATCCGGCATCCAAAAGGCATCCTCGAAGATGGCAGGAAAATAACCGAAGAATTATTCCATCAGATTAAAGAGGAAGAAGTGGAGGTCATTAAATCGGAAGTAGGGGAAGAAGCTTTCAAGTCAGGAAAGTTTGAAGAGTCTACTAAACTATTCGAAGAATTGATTGAAGCGGATGACTTTGCAGATTTCTTAACCAATCCGGCATATGAACAATTATCTTAATATTGAAAATATTAAATATAAATTAGGAGGAAACGATAATGATGAATGAAAGAGCGCAACAATTACAACAAAACTGGGAAAATGACTCACGGTGGACTGGGATTAAACGTCCTTATACGGCGGACGAAGTTATTAAATTAAGAGGTTCCATCGATATTGAACAAACACTGGCACGCCGTGGTTCTGAGAAACTATGGAATCTATTAAATACAGAGGATTTCATCAATGCATTAGGAGCATTGACTGGTAACCAAGCAATGCAACAGGTGAAAGCTGGTTTAAAAGCAATCTACCTAAGCGGCTGGCAAGTTGCGGCAGATGCTAACATCGCAGGGCAAATGTACCCTGACCAAAGTTTATATCCAGCCAACTCCGTGCCGCAAGTGGTTAAACGCATTAATCAGACACTTCAGCGTGCAGACCAAATCAGCTTTGCTGAAGGAAAAGAGGATATCGATTGGTTCGCTCCAATCGTAGCGGATGCTGAAGCCGGCTTTGGCGGTTCCCTTAACGTCTTCGAATTAATGAAAGGCATGATCGAAGCTGGAGCGGCAGGTGTTCACTTTGAAGACCAGCTTTCTTCAGAGAAAAAATGTGGTCACCTAGGCGGTAAAGTTCTTCTGCCAACCCAAACGGCAGTACGTAATTTGGTTTCCGCCCGATTGGCAGCCGACGTAATGGGGACACCGACTATCTTAATTGCCCGTACGGATGCTGATGCTGCAGACTTGATCACCGATGATATCGATCCGGTCGATGCACCTTTCATCACTGGCGAAAGGACTCCGGAAGGGTTCTACCGCACCAACGCGGGTCTTGATCAAGCAATTGCACGCGGCCTTGCTTATGCACCGTATGCCGACCTTATCTGGTGTGAGACTTCTGAACCTAATCTAGCGGATGCTCGCCGCTTTGCCGAAGCGATCCATGCAGAGTTCCCGGGTAAGCTCCTTGCTTACAATTGCTCCCCATCATTTAACTGGAAAGCTAAATTAAGTGATGAAGAAATTGCCAGCTACCAAGTTGAATTGGGTAAATTGGGTTATAAGTTCCAATTCGTTACCCTTGCTGGCTTCCACTCATTGAATCATAGCATGTTCAATCTTGCTCTTGGTTATAAAGACCGCGGTATGGCTGCATACTCAGAACTTCAACAAGCAGAGTTCGCCAGTGAACCCGACGGCTATACAGCAACACGCCATCAACGTGAAGTGGGAACTGGTTATTTTGATGAAGTGGCACAAGTCGTTTCTGGTGGAACATCATCCACAACAGCACTTGCAGGTTCTACTGAAACAGAACAATTCGAGACGTCAAAATAAAGGCTTGAAATCAAAAATCCGCCTCGTACCCGAGGCGGATTTTTATATGGAATGGGAGAATGCTATAAGATATAAAGATAAGCTGGATTACTTTATGTGGTTCTCTTTGTATCTTGCCCGATGATGAAAGACCATATGGCCTTAAAGACATTGGCACGCTGAAGTGTATTGAATATGACAAGTACGACAGGTCCTGCAATCAGCCCAAGGAAACCGATCAATTTGAAGCCGATGAACAAGGCGATGAGAGTGGCGAGCGGATCCAAACCAATACTGGAAGAAAGAACTTTTGGCTCTATTAACTGGCGCTGGACAACAACGATTATGTACAGGACGGACAAACCGATTGCAAGACTTGTATTTCCGGCAATGAATTCAAAGATGATCCAAGGAATGAAAATCGTCCCTGTCCCTAAATAGGGAATGATATCGACCAGTCCGCATATCAGGGCAATGGTAATTGAATAATTCACCCTTAAGATGAGAAAGCCGATTAAAATCGTGACAGTCGTCAATGAAACAAGAGTGAATTGTGCACGGATAAAACCAAATAAAGCCCGTTTTAAGTCCCTGAATAAACGCTTGGCACCCGAAAAAATCTTATCAGGCAACACTTTTCCTGTCACAAGGCCAAAGGTATCCCAATCTTTACTGATGAAGAAAGTGCCCAGTAGGGTAAAAAGGAGTGCTGTTGCCGTAGTTGGAAACCATCCGATAATTGTGGGAATGTTCTTCAAGAACGCTTGAATGAAGCCGCTTACTCCGGTAGTGATGGATTCACCGATATTTTGGATATTCTTGAGGACTGTGTCTTGCTGTTCGATATCTAAATTATTGAACATGGCAGCTATTTGATTATATAAAGGGATGACGGTTGAAGTGATGTATGTTTCTATAAAGTCCACGATCGTTTCAATGTGTTGTGGTATGACTCCGGCAAGGTAATTGGTCCCTGAAATGATCTCGGTGACGAGTAAGGTGATTAGACCCGCAAATAAAAGGAAAATGAGCAAAAGGGAAATGAATACAGCCAATCCCCTTGGCAGTCTTCCTTTCTTTTCGAAAAAAGTGACCAGGGGGTTCATCAAGAAAGCGATTATCATGGCAATAATGAATGGATATGTATACTTAGATAAATAAAACAAGGCAATTCCACCTAAAATTATTCCTCCGACGACCAGTAGGGAACGAATGAAGCGATACATATATACTGGATTCAAGACATATCCTCCTTCTATCATAAAGTTTGTATTATAATTGTAACGATGATGGAAAAGAAAGGAAAGATTCTTTCGTCATTCTGCTTAACTTTTTCCCGTTAAAATACATAGCTCCATAAATCGGTCTCCTCTAAAGAAAGAGAGGAGTTTGTTATGTTAAAATAACAAAAAAGAAGAAAGAAGGTGAAGGGAGAATGATCAACGGTCCTGTCGTATTTTTAATTTTACTTGCAGCAATCGGTTGGTTTGGGAAAAATATGTCACTGATCATGGCTGCGGGTTTTCTTTTGAGCATGAAACTGATTGGCCTTGACGCTAAAGTGTTTCCATATTTAGAAGCGAAAGGAATCAACTTGGGCGTTACTATCATCACGATTTCCGTACTCATCCCAATAGCGAATGGGGCGATTGGTTTCAAGGAACTTGGGGACGCAATTAAATCCCCTTATGCCTGGATTGCGCTTGCATCCGGAATAGCGGTTGCACTTATAGCGAAAAATGGGATTACACTCCTGTCACATGATCCGCATATTACTGCGGCTCTTGTTTTTGGGACGATTCTTGCTGTCGCATTATTCAAAGGTGTAGCTGTCGGTCCGTTAATCGGGGCAGGAATTGCTTATTTATGCATGCAGATCTTTAATTTTTTTAAATGAAGCGAGTGGCGGAGGATGAAAGAGCTCGTCAACATTGGGAATGGGAATTTTCTATCTAATGTTTCATTTCTTCTGCTTTGTGACAAATTTTCAAAAAAAACGTGTTGGATTGCATAAAAAAAAGCAGGTGAATATGTTGCTAATTTTTCTAATGAAATAATAATTTTTTCACATTTTAAGTGCTTTTCATTCCCAAAAAAGTGTTTATTGTTTATAATAATCATGTAACTGCTCTGTTTTATTAAAAATGGGATTCAGAATATCATTGATATTTTTGAGGAACCTTAAAAAAAGATGTAGTTATTGAGCAAGCGCTCACTAGGAATAGCTACAAGCATTATTTTTAGGATTTCGTATAAAAGATTATCGTACATTTTACTATTGTTGGGGGCATATTCCGTGAACGCTTCAATACAAGATGTATGTCTTCTGCTAAAAAATAGATGGTTGTATTCAGAATAGCTAATTTCCTTGGAAGCGCTATATTTATACGCAATGAGCAAGGGTATAGGGGAATATATAGGAAAAGGAGAGATTTAGTATGACAGCAACAAAAGGTCTTGAAGGTGTGGTAGCAACAACTTCATCAGTAAGCTCCATTATCGATGACACATTAACGTATTCAGGTTATGACATCGACGATTTGGCTGTAAATGCAACATTCGAAGAAGTAATCTATCTTTTATGGCACGGAGCTCTTCCAAACAAAAGCCAACTAAAGGAATTAACTAAACAACTTGCTGAAAATGCTGCAATTCCAGCAGAAGTGGTTAATCATTTCAAAACATACCCGATTGATAAAGTACATCCAATGGGAGCTCTTCGCACAGCTGTATCTCTTCTTGGTCTTTATGATGAAGAAGCGGATGTAATGAATGAAGACGCTAACTATCGTAAAGCAATCCGCATCCAAGCAAAAATCCCTACATTGGTAACAACTTTCGCTCGCATCCGTCAAGGAAAAGAAGCGGTTGCACCACGTACAGATTTAAGCTTTGCTGCTAACTTCTTATATATGTTAAGTGGTAATGAACCAACGGCAATCGAAGAAGAGGCATTCAACAAAGCATTGGTCCTTCATGCTGACCATGAATTGAACGCTTCCACATTCACTGCACGCGTTTGTGTGGCTACATTATCCGATATCTATTCTGGCGTAACTTCTGCCATCGGCGCTTTAAAAGGCCCACTTCACGGCGGAGCTAACGAACAAGTCATGAAAATGCTTACTGAAATTGGTTCAGTTGATAACGTTGAGCCATATATCAACGAAAAATTAGCCAATAAAGAAAAAATCATGGGCTTTGGCCACCGTGTTTACCGTAAAGGTGATCCACGTGCTAAACACCTTAAAGAAATGTCCCAAAAACTTACTGAACTTACTGGACAACCGCAATATTATGATATGTCCATTAAAATTAATGAAATCGTAACTGGTCAAAAAAATCTTCCGCCAAACGTGGATTTCTATTCTGCTTCCGTTTACCATAGTTTAGGTATCGAGCATGACCTATTTACACCAATCTTTGCAGTAAGCCGTGCTTCAGGCTGGATCGCTCATATCCTTGAGCAATATTCAAACAACCGCCTGATCCGTCCGCGTGCAGAGTATGTTGGACCAGGTATGCAAAAATATGTACCGATTGAAGAACGCTAATTAAAAGTTTTTCAAAAATTATTTTTTATTTCATCGATTTTGTAGTAAATTAATAGATGTGAGTAAAAAGGGTTAGTGGTCCTGCCTCGTTTAATGGCCGGCCATCTAACCTTTGAATTTGAATCGGAGGTAAGAGACATGACACAAAGCCAAAAAATCACAGTTACTAACGGTGCTCTTAACGTACCAAACAATCCAATCGTTCCTTATATTGAGGGAGACGGAATCGGTCCTGATATCTGGGCAGCAGCTTCTCGCGTTTTAGACGCAGCAGTTGAAAAAGCTTACAACGGCGAAAAGAAAATCGAATGGAAAGAAGTTTTAGCTGGACAAAAAGCATTTGACCAAACAGGCGAATGGCTTCCACAAGAAACTCTTGATGTCATTAACGAATATCTAATCGCTATTAAAGGACCTCTTACAACTCCAATCGGTGGCGGTATCCGCTCATTGAACGTTGCATTGCGTCAAGTATTGGACTTATTCGTTTGTCTTCGTCCAGTACGTTACTTTGATGGTGTGCCTTCACCAGTTAAACGTCCGGAAGACACTGACATGGTCATCTTCCGTGAAAACACTGAAGACATCTATGCTGGTATCGAATATGCAAAAGGTTCTGACGAAGCTAAGAAATTAATCGAATTCCTACAAAATGAATTCGGTGTTACAAACATTCGTTTCCCTGAAACTTCAGGTATCGGAATTAAACCGATTTCTGAAGAAGGAACAAAACGTCTTGTTCGCTCTGCACTTAACTATGCGATCAAAGAAGGCCGTAAATCATTAACGCTTGTTCATAAAGGTAACATCATGAAATTCACGGAAGGCGCATTTAAAACTTGGGGTTATGAAGTTGCAGAACAAGAATTCGCCGATAAAGTGTTCACATGGAACCAATATGACAAAATTAAAGATGCTGAAGGCACTGAAGCTGCTAACAAAGCACAATCTGCTGCTGAAGCTGAAGGCAAAATCATCGTTAAAGATTCCATTGCTGATATCTTCTTACAACAAATCCTGACTCGTCCTAAAGAGTTTGATGTTGTTGCAACAATGAATTTGAACGGAGATTACATTTCTGATGCATTAGCTGCACAAGTTGGCGGAATCGGTATCGCTCCAGGAGCAAACATCAACTACGAAACTGGACATGCCATTTTCGAAGCAACTCACGGAACGGCTCCTAAATATGCTGGTCTTGATAAAGTTAACCCATCTTCAGTACTTCTTTCAGGCGTTCTTTTACTTGAACACCTTGGATGGAACGAAGCTGCAGACAGCATCACAAAATCAGTGGAACAAACAATCGCTTCTAAAGTCGTTACATACGATTTTGCCCGCCTAATGGAAGGCGCAACAGAAGTTAAATGTTCTGAGTTCGCTGACGAGCTTATCAAAAACCTTAAATAATTTATAAATGCTTTCTGGAAAAGTACCTTAATGGGCTTCTTTTCCAGGGAGCTTTATATATATATGTGCATGAAAATGTTAAAAGCATTCCAAAATATTCACATATTTTAAGGAGGAATTAACATGTCTAAGCGTAAAAAAATCACAGTGGTAGGTGCCGGTTTCACTGGTGCTACAGCAGCATTCCTAGCAGCTCAAAAAGAACTTGGTGATATCGTTTTAGTTGATATTCCGCAAGCTGAAAACCCTACAAAAGGTAAAGCTCTTGATATGGCGGAAGCAGGACCTGTTCTTGGTTTCGACGCTAACATCATCGGTACATCCAACTATTCAGAAACAGCTGATTCCGACGTAGTGATCATCACTGCTGGAATTGCCCGTAAGCCCGGCATGAGCCGTGACGACTTAGTTCAAACTAACCAAAAAGTTATGAAATCAGTAACTAAAGAAGTGGTTAAATATTCCCCTAATACAACAATCATCGTTTTGACTAACCCTGTAGATGCAATGACTTACACTGTTTACAAAGAATCAGGTTTCCCTAAAGAACGCGTTATCGGACAATCGGGTGTTCTTGATACAGCTCGTTTCCGCACTTTCGTAGCCCAAGAATTAAACTTATCCGTTAAAGATGTAACTGGTTTCGTGCTTGGCGGACACGGTGACGATATGGTCCCTCTGGTCCGTTACTCTTATGCTGGCGGAATTCCTTTGGAGACATTGATCCCCCAAGATCGTTTAGAAGCAATCGTGGCTCGTACTCGTACAGGCGGCGGAGAAATCGTAAACCTTCTTGGGAACGGAAGCGCATATTATGCACCGGCTGCATCCCTTGTGGAAATGGCTGAAGCAATCCTTAAAGACCAACGTCGCGTTCTTCCATCCATCGCTTATCTTGAAGGCGAATACGGATTCGAAGGAATCTACCTTGGTGTGCCAACTGTACTAGGTGCAAACGGCATTGAACAAATCATCGAGCTTGAATTGACTGAAGGCGAAAAAGCGGCACTTTCAAAATCAGTTGAATCAGTTAAAGCGGTAATGCAAGTTCTTCAATAAGAGATGGTGAAAACAATCTCTTGATCAGACTGCCCGGAATATTGGAAGGGAAGGCCGAGGCCATCTTCCATCTCCGGGCAGTCTTTTTATCCGCTTTGGAACAAATCCGGGGACGATAAGCCCCTGCTTAAGGTAGGAATAACTTTCAATACGTTTTTTTTATGTGTAAATTTCATATAATATTCTTTATAATGGAATTGGATGAGTAGACTGAGAATTTGGTCTATGGGGTAATACATAATTCAGGGGGATCTAATGTCAAAGAAAATTCTCGTAGTGGATGATGAACAATCAATAGTTACCTTACTTCAGTACAATTTAGAACAAGCAGGCTATTCGGTGATCACGGCTTTGGATGGAGAACAAGGACTGCAGGCTGCTGTGGACATACGCCCCGATTTAGTGGTATTGGATTTGATGCTGCCTAAAATGGATGGGCTTGAAGTATGTAAACAGCTTCGCCAGCAAAAAATCAATATACCGATCTTGATGCTGACTGCTAAGGACGATGAATTTGACAAAGTTCTGGGACTTGAACTTGGAGCGGATGATTATTTAACCAAACCATTTAGTCCGCGGGAGGTAGTAGCACGGATTAAAGCCATATTAAGGAGATCTCAGTTTCAATCGAACGGCAGTGAGTCAGGTAATGATCAGGAAGATGGTCTCTTGAAATTAGGGGAATTGAAAGTATTCCCGGATCGATACGAAGCATTCTTTGATGAACAGCAATTAGAATTAACTCCAAAAGAATTTGAATTACTTTTATACTTGGCGAAGAATAAAGGGCGAGTATTGACTAGGGACCAACTGCTCAGTGCGGTATGGAATTATGATTTCGCGGGAGATTCCCGAATCGTCGATGTGCATATTAGCCATCTTCGTGAAAAAATAGAGAAGGATACAAAAAAACCTCTATATATCAAAACGATAAGGGGCTTGGGGTATAAGCTTGAGGAGCCTAAAAAAGAATGACGACCTATCGTAAAAAGCTCTTATATACCCTTATCACGCTGGTGATGGTCGTCCTGATGGCCGTGGGCTTTTTATTGGGGCATTTGTTCAAAAGTTATTATATTACAACGTTCAATGAGCGCATACAGAACGAAACATTCTTCATTTCTACATATATTCAAGAGCATGGGGGGATCGCTTCCTTTTTGGAAGAAGGGGAGACGGCAAAACTGACACCCCTTTTAGATTCGAACTTAACGATTCTCTCTGCGAGTGGGGAAATATTATACGATTCGACATCATCAAATGAAATACTTAAAAGCCATGCCAAGGTCCTTCGCAAAATAACTTTGGAAAAAGGGCTTAAGTATGGGGAAGGGTTTGAGGTGGTTGAAGGGGAGTCGGACCTCCATTTTTATTGGAAGACGGTCGAAAAGGATGGCGAGATTGAAGGTTTTGTCGTCCATAGCAATGAAATAGAGGCCATCGATCAAGTGAATAAACAAATGTGGCAAATATTGATCATTTGTTTAGGGGTTGCCTTGATCATCATTCTCATGCTCGCGAGTAAAATCACTTCATATTATATCCGTCCGATCGAGGAGGCCACTATGGCAGCCATCGAACTGGCAAAAGGCAATTATGGAACTCGGACATTCGGGAGGCAAACTGATGAAACCGGAATGCTGACAACTTCCTTGAACATATTGGCGAGGAATCTTCAGGAAACTGAAATAGCGAGGGAAATGAATCAGGATCGTTTGGAAGCACTTGTTGAAAATATCGGTAGTGGTGTCTTGCTCATAGACAGTAAAGGGTATACCACCTTAATCAACCGGGAATTCAAGAAAAGCTTCCATGTAAACTCCGCTACTTTTTTGTTTCAGGAATATTACTCGGTCATTAAAGATCAGGAAGTGATTGCCATAATCGAAGAGATCTTTCGGACGGAAAAAACGATAAAACGCCAGGTGAGGATACCACTTGCAATAGAACGTAAGCATTTTGAGATTTACGGGGCTCCCATTATCGGGAATCATGATGAATGGAAGGGGATCCTCCTCATTTTCCATGATATCACCGAATTGAAAAGGCTCGAGCAAATGCGGAAGGATTTCGTGGCTAATGTGTCCCATGAATTGAGAACCCCGATCACTTCTATTAAAGGGTTTTCAGAAACATTGTTAGATGGGGCTTTAAAAGACGAAAAGACCTCAAAGCACTTTTTAACGATTATCTTGAAAGAAAGTGATCGGCTGCAAGAGCTCATTCAGGAGCTTCTGAATTTATCAAAAATGGAGCAGCAGGAATTCGTTTTGAAAGCAGGTGTCGTGGATATTACGAAAGTCCTTGGTGAAATACAAGAGATGCTTATTGGGAAGCTGAAGGAAAAAGAAGTATCGCTTGAAATTAAAGCATCACAGGAACCTGTTTTCATTGAAGGGGAATCTGATAGGATCAAACAGGTTTTCATTAATTTGATAACGAACGCATTGACCTATACCCCAAATGGCGGGAGGGTCACCGTGAATATCATGGAGAATGAACAGACGGTTGATATTGCAGTTCAAGATAGCGGGATCGGCATCGAAGAAAAAGAACTGCCGAGGATCTTTGAACGGTTTTACCGGATCGATAAGGCAAGGAGCCGCGATTCAGGAGGAACTGGCATTGGACTGGCAATCGTCAAGCATATAATAGAAGTCCATAAAGGTAAAATCAACGTGGAAAGCACACCTGGAACCGGGACGACTTTTACAGTCACTTTAAATAAAAGCTTAAAAGGAAAGATGTAGCGGGTTTCGTGAATTTACATGTCCTTTACAATTTCTTAAAACGGACTTCATAATGCAGGGGTACAATGTTTGTACAACCCCTCATCCAAGGAGTTAAACATTGACAGAGACCCATAGTCTCTGTCTTTTAATTTTGTCTTATTCCCCGGGAACCATTCCTCTATCCTATTTTCTTAGGAAAATATTTGATTTTCATGAAACTTTAGGCCCTTTCTTGCGTAAATAAGATATAACGGCAAAGAAGGGGTGATACATATCGTTAGCTTAAAAAGGATATATACGATCATAGGACTTGTCTTTCTAATTTTAATTTTGGGTGTAGTTGCGATATCGACCTGGTACACGGTTGATGAATCCGATCAAGCTGTCATAATGACGTTTGGTAAGGTGGAGCAGACGATAACAGAACCAGGACTTCACTTTAAGCTGCCTTGGCCGATTCAATCGGTTGAAAAATTATCGAAAGAAACATTCAGCCTTAAGTTTGGATATAAGGAAGAGGATGGAGAGGTGAAGGATTACCCGAGTGAGACCAAGATGATTACGGGTGATGAAAATATTGTGCTAGCCGACCTAGTGGTTCAGTGGAAAATCACAGACCCTCCAAAATATCTATACAATGCAGATGATCCAGAGAAAATATTATATGATACGACTTCAGCTGCCTTACGGAGCATTATCGGCAGCACGAAAATAGATGATGCACTTACATCCGGTAAAGCGCAAATTGAAGCGGATGTATGGGGATTGCTGTCACAGCTAATGGAGAAATATGATGTCGGAATTTCGATATCTGCGGTTAAACTCCAGGATGTGGAGTTACCGAATGAAGAAGTCCGGAAGGCATTTACCAATGTAACGGATGCCAGGGAAACGGCCAATACGAAAATAAACGAAGCGGATAAATATGAAAATAAACGGATGAATGAAGCGGAAGGGGAAAAAGACGCCATCATATCACAGGCCAATGGGGATAAAGCTGCCCGTACGGAAGCTGCCCGTGGGGATGTAGCGGTCTTTGAAAAATTACTAAGTGAGTATAAGGGCAATAAGGGGATTACGAAGGACCGTCTTGTTATTGAGACCCTTGAAGAAGTATTGCCGAATGCGGAGCTTTATATCATGAATGATGATGGAAACACAATGAAGTACTTGCCGCTTCGCCCGCTTGAAAAAGAGGAAACGAAAAAAACGCCTGCACCTGATGAATCCACTGCTCCAGAAGGAGAAACGGAAAAAGGGAATGCAATGGAAGAAAAAGCGGCGGGGGAAGGGGGCGCTAAACAATGAGTGGAAAAATAATAGATTTCTCTGAGTTGAAAAAAGGTGATTTTCATTGGAGAGGCTACGTGAAAATTGGCATTTTCCTCATTATTTTATTCGCGTTGCTACTAATCATCTTCACCAATGTATATATCGTCAAAGAGGGCGAATATAAAGTCGTCCGTCAATTCGGTGAAGTGGTAAGAATTGATAAAACCCCGGGTTTGAAGGTAAAAGTGCCATTCATCCAGAGCGTCATGACCTTGCCGAAGTATCAGATGAGTTCTGATGTATCCGAGGCGGAAATCAATACGAAAGATAAAAAGCGGATGCTGATCGACAACTATGCAGTATGGAGAATAGAAGATCCGAAGAAATTGATTACAAATGCAAGGACGCTACAGAATGCCGAAACGAAAATGGAAGAGTTCATCTATTCGGCAGTTCGTTCAGAGCTTGGCCAGCTGAATTATGATGAAATCATCAATGATGAGAAGTCATCCAGGGGAAGTTTAAACGACCGCATAACAGAAAAAGTCAACGAACTGCTTCAAAAGGACAGTTATGGCATCAGCCTGACGGATGTCCGGATAAAGCGGACTGACCTGCCAGCCGAAAATGAAGCATCCGTCTTCAAGAGGATGATTTCAGAGCGGGAATCGAAAGCGCAAGAGTACCTATCCAAAGGTGATGCGAAGAAAAATCGTATCATTGCGGATACTGATCGTAAAGTGAAAGAATTGCTCTCGACTGCAGAAGCTGATGCAGAAGTTATCAGGGCTGAAGGAGAAGGGGAAGCGGCGATAATCTATAATAAGTCGTTTTCCAAAGATCCCGAATTCTATAAACTATACCGGACTCTTGACTCCTACAAAAAAACGATTGGAGATCAAACGGTCATCGTTCTGCCGTCGGATTCCCCATATGCCAGCTTGTTAATGGGAAATACTAAATAATCGCCGTTGCCGTCATTTTTCTTTCCGCTTCTACTCATGGTAGAATAGAGAAAGAAAATGAACGGCTTTTTGCGTTTTTAAATAGAAGCTAAAACTGCATAAACCTGTATGACTGGAGGAAGACGGAATTGGATAAAAAGTTAGTACTCATAGATGGAAATAGCATTGCATACCGTGCGTTTTTTGCACTTCCGCTCTTGAATAATGATAAAGGGGTACATACGAATTCCGTTTACGGATTCACCATGATGCTCAACCGCATTCTTGAAGAAGAAAAACCAACGCACATACTTGTTGCATTCGATGCGGGTAAAACGACATTCAGACACGCGTCATTTAAAGAATATAAAGGAGGTCGCCAAAAAACGCCGCCTGAATTATCTGAGCAATTTCCTTTCATTCGTGAGCTGCTTGATTGTTTTCAAATAAAAAGGTATGAACTGGAGAACTATGAAGCCGATGATATTATCGGGACGCTGTCTTTACAAGCTGAAAAAGATGGTTTTGAGGTGAAGGTCATTTCCGGTGATAAGGATTTAACACAATTATCCTCCCCTAGTACGACGGTTTCCATTACGAAAAAGGGGATTACTGAAATTGAGGAATACACTCCAAAGCATATACATGAAAAATACGGTCTATCCCCCTTTCAGATCATTGATTTAAAAGGGCTGATGGGAGATGCCTCCGACAATATTCCCGGCATACCGGGTGTTGGTGAAAAAACCGCCCTTAAGTTATTGCATCAATTTGAAACGGTGGAAAACCTCCTGCAGTCGATTGATGAGGTAAGCGGACAAAAATTGAAAGAGAAAATAGAGGAACATAAAGACCTGGCTCTATTAAGTAAAGAGCTGGCAACAATAACGAGGGAAGCGCCGCTTGAAGTTTCTGTAAACGAGACCGAGTACAGCGGCATGGATCAGGAACGAGTCATCTCATTCTATAAAGAGCTAGGCTTTTCGACTTTGCTCGATAAATTGGATGTAACGGAAAGTGTACCGCTTGAACAGGAAAAGATAGAGGTTCACACGGGTGAAATGACAGAAGGAATGTTTGCAGATGAAAGTGCTTTATATGTTGAAACTTTAGAAGATAATTATCATCGTGCAGATATTATAGGGATAGCCATCAGTAATGAACAAGGTCATTTTTACTTCCATGGAGATGATGCTCTGAGTTCCGCGGCATTTAAAACTTGGGCAGAGGATGAAACAAAAAAGAAAACGGTTTTCGATGCGAAGCGTACGGTTGTTGCACTCCGTCATAGAGGCGTCGAAATAAAAGGCATCGATTTTGATGTGTTTTTGGCATCCTATATCCTAGATCCGGCAGAGTCAGTGGATGAAGTGGCCGAAATCACGAAAACACAAGGTACAATCCGTCTTGAGACAGATGATGTTTTTTATGGAAAAGGTGCAAAACGCAAGATTCCTGGGCAAGCTGAATTGAGCGAGCATATCGCCAGAAAATCGAAGGCAATCCTTTCTCTTAAAGAACCGATGATCAATAAACTGCAAGAGTTCGAGCAATATCATCTGTTAACGGAACTGGAGCTGCCTTTGTCGATCATCCTGGCTAATATGGAATGGCAGGGCATCAAGGTGGATATAGGCCGGCTGAAAAACATGGGGCAGGAATTAGCCATTCGCTTAAGAACCATTGAAGCACGAATTTTTGATTTGGCTGGAGAGGCTTTCAATATCAATTCACCTAAACAGCTTGGGGCCATCCTTTTTGAAAAGTTAGAGCTTCCGGTCATGAAGAAAACCAAAACAGGTTATTCCACTTCAGCCGATGTGCTGGAAAAACTGGAGCGCCAGCATGATATCGTTAAGGAAATATTACTGTATCGCCAGCTTGGTAAGTTGCAATCCACATATATTGAAGGTTTGCTCAAAGTGGTCAATGCTAAAACGGACAAGGTGCACACCCGGTTCAACCAAGCATTGACCCAAACCGGCCGATTAAGTTCTACAGATCCCAACCTGCAGAACATCCCTATCAGACTGGAAGAAGGCAGGAAAATCAGGCAGGCCTTCATTCCTTCCGAAAAGGATTGGATCATTTTTGCTGCGGATTATTCGCAAATCGAGTTACGCGTGCTGGCGCATATCGCCAATGACAGCGGATTGGTGGAAGCATTCCAAGCCGGGATGGACATCCATACAAGGACAGCGATGGATGTGTTCCATGTAAAGGCGGAGGAAGTCACGTCGAACATGAGACGCCAAGCAAAAGCCGTCAACTTCGGAATCGTTTATGGTATAAGTGACTACGGGCTATCGCAAAGTCTTGGCATCACGAGAAAAGAAGCTGGAGAGTTCATCGAGAAGTATTTAAGGAGCTTTCCTGGTGTTCAGGAATATATGGAAGAAAGTATACATGAGGCACGTCAAAAAGGGTATAGCACGACTTTGCTGCAAAGAAGGCGCTATATACCTGAGATTACAAGCAGGAATTTCAACATTAGGAGCTTTGCCGAACGGACAGCGATGAACACACCGATTCAAGGCAGTGCCGCGGATATCATCAAGCTTGCGATGATAAATATGAATAAGCGCCTGAAAAGTGAAGGGCTTAAAACGAGAATGCTTCTTCAGGTGCATGATGAATTGATTTTTGAAACGCCTCCCGAGGAACTCGAAATCCTTAAGGTGATCGTTCCGGAGGAAATGGAAAATGCCATTGAATTGAACGTGCCCCTTAAAGTGGATTATGCTTTCGGGCCAACATGGTTTGATGCCAAATAATAAAAGATAGGTGATTGTAATGCCAGAACTTCCAGAAGTGGAAACAGTCAAAAGAACGTTAGAGCAGCTCGTACTTGGAAAAGAGATTAAGGAAGTGTCCGTCTTCTGGCCAAAGATCATTAAAGCGCCTGAGCCTGTCGAACAGTTTCAGGATGCTTTAAGAGGGCAAACGATTCAGAGTATAGGCCGTCGGGGCAAGTTCCTCATTTTCACCTTGGATGATTATTCGATGGTTTCGCATTTAAGGATGGAGGGGAAATACGGGGTGCATCCAAAAGAAGAGCCATACGATAAGCATACACATGTGATCTTCACTTTCACGGATGGCAGTGAGCTTCGGTACAGGGATGTCCGGAAATTCGGAACGATGCACCTATTTGCCAAAGGAGAAGAGTTTGAGCAGTTGCCGCTGCTGCATTTAGGGCCTGAACCGTTATCTGAAGATTTTACTGTCGAGGGGCTAAGTGCGAAATTGGCCAAAACCAACAGGAAAATCAAGCCGGTTCTCCTTGATCAAACGGTTGTCGTTGGAATTGGGAATATATATGTGGACGAGTCATTATTCCGTTCCGGTATCCATCCGGAGAGAATAGCTTCTTCACTATCCTTGCAGGAAATCAAAAAGTTGCATGCGGAAATCATTGCAACATTGGGTGAAGCGGTGGAAAAGGGTGGGAGTACGATTCGTTCATACCTCAACTCTCAAGGGCAAATCGGCATGTTTCAGTTGGAACTGAATGTCTATGGACGAAAGGGCGAGGAATGCAAAACATGCGGCACGCCACTTGAAAAGCTGGTTGTTGCAGGACGCGGCACACATATTTGCCCGTTGTGCCAGCCGCTTATTTAACTAATGTTTTTTAAAACACATCGGATGGGCTCCTACCATATACTAGGGTAGCAACGAGAAGGGAAGGAGTAATATTCCGATGTGGCTACAAATTATTTTTCTTGCTTTTGCAGTTAGTATTGACGGATTTGGCGTAGGTTTGACTTTCGGTATGCGGAAGATGAAAATCCCCTTAAAGTCAATAGCGGTCATTTCATTTTGTTCTGCTTTGAGTTTAGGCATAGCGATGGTCATCGGTCAATTCATCAGTCAGCTCATATCTATCGGGGCGGCTGAAAAAACCGGGGGCATCATCCTCATCTTTCTTGGTGCCTGGATGGTATATCAATACTTTAGGCCTGACAAAGATTTGAAAGATGATAGATATCATGAAAAAATCATCTTTAATTTTGAAATTAAATCACTTGGGGTAGCCATTAATATTTTACAAAAACCATTGAATGCCGATTTTGATAAATCAGGTACGATTACGGGGGTTGAAGCGCTTGTTTTGGGGTTTGCACTTTCACTGGATGCGTTCGGGGCTGGAGTCGGAGCAGCCATGATCGGGATTTCACCGATTATCCTCGCAGTATGCATCGCTGTTATGAGTTCAATTTTCATTTGGAGCGGACTGCAAAGCGGGAAATTGCTTTCGAATAATAAAGTTATCCAGCATTTAACCTTTCTTCCAGGTGTACTTTTAATTATAATCGGCTTATTCAAGTTATGATACATGGTTTAAAAGGGGGAGCATATGGGACAAATCATCGGAATCACTGGAGGCATCGCCAGCGGGAAAAGCAGTGTCAGCCTCTATTTACAGGAACTCGGATTCACGATTGTAGATGCAGATCTGGCTTCCCGTGCTGTCGTTGAGCCAGGTGAAGACGCCTATCATCAAGTTGTGGAGGCGTTTGGAGAAGATATCTTATTGGCGGATGGGAATATAGATCGCGTAAAGCTTGGGTCGATAATATTTCATGATCAGGAAAAGAGATTGCTATTGAATGGCATCGTTCACCCTGCCGTCAGGAATTGGATGCGCCTCAAAACGGAAGAGGCACTCGCTGCAGGGGAAGAAACGGTATTCATGGATATTCCGCTCTTATTTGAAAGTAAGCTGACATTCATGGTGGAAAAGACGCTTTTGATATATGTCGATGAACAAGTTCAATTGGAACGTTTAATGAACAGGAATGGTCTATCGGAGAAGGATGCGCTTGCCAGGATCCATTCTCAGATGCCCTTGGCTGATAAAAAGGCTTTAGCGGATGCCGTCATCGATAATAATGGGGACATTAAGGAAACGAAGAAGCAGGTGAAGGCCCTGCTTAGCGAATGGCATGTCATATAGTTGTGATAAAAGGAAGAAATCTTCGGGTTTCTTCCTTTTGTGTTGAAAAAATAAAACAATCCGCATTTTTATTAGCACAATTCCAATGAATTATGTTATACTAATTACATGTGAGAGGTAATAAGTATAACATTAATATTTTCAGGAGGGTCCGAACAATGAATTCAAGAATAGCAATTAACGGATTTGGGAGAATTGGAAGAATGGTTTTCCGAAAGGCCATATTAGATGAGAGTTTGGACATTGTTGCCATTAATGCAAGCTATCCTGCTGAAACTTTAGCACACTTACTAAAGTATGATACGATACATGGTAAATTCGACGGTATCATTATAGCGGAAGATGATTCACTTGTAGTGAATGGCCGCCGAGTACAATTGATAAATAACCGCGATCCAAAGCTATTGCCTTGGAAAGAGATGAACATAGATATTGTAATTGAAGCTACTGGAAAATTCAATGATCGTTCTAAAGCGGCTCTTCATTTAGAAGCAGGGGCAAAAAGGGTGATTTTATCAGCACCAGGTAAAAATGAAGACGTTACCATTGTCATGGGCGTCAATCAGGAAGTTCTGGAAATTGACAAGCATTATGTCATATCCAATGCATCTTGTACAACTAACTGTCTTGGACCGGTTGCAAAAGTGCTTGATGAAAAATTCGGCATTAATAATGGTTTAATGACAACGATACATTCTTATACAAATGATCAAAATAATATCGATAACCCGCACAAAGACTTAAGACGTGCTCGTGCCGCTGCGGAAAGCATCATTCCTACGACGACAGGAGCTGCAAAAGCGATCTCATTGGTGTTGCCTCAATTAAAAGGCAAGCTTCACGGAATGGCGATACGCGTACCGACACCTAACGTGTCCCTAGTCGACCTTGTTGTGGATTTAAACTGTGATGTCACGATTGATGAAGTGAATCAAGCGTTCATCGACGCTTCAGAAAATGAACTTAAAGGGATCATGGAATTCACGATGGAACCTTTGGTTTCCAGTGATTTCAAAACTAATCCTCACTCTGCCATCATCGATGGTTTGACAACGATGATGATTGGTGACAGGAAAGTTAAAGTCCTGGCTTGGTATGATAATGAGTGGGGTTACTCCAACCGGGTAGTGGACCTTGTAAAATTAGTTGCATCCGAGTTGAAAAAAACTTCCGAAGTTGAATTATCAGTAAAATAATGAAAAAATCGAGCCTGCTAAATTTTTTAGCGGGCCCAGTTTGTAGACAAAAAGGTTTCGGAATGGCCACATTCCGAAACCTTTTTGATTTTTTATTGGATTTGAAGCAGTTAGAGAGAATAGTGACCCAGCGCATACCGTGCTCTTCCTTTGCATCTGCGGAAACTCTCCTGGTTTTCCAACTTTCTGGAATCACTGGTTCAACCAGAGGCTCTAAGATATGACGATCATGCGTATCGTCCCCAACACAAATGCATTGAAGTTCGATGCTGCATGAAACGAATAGGCAAACTTGTTTTGTTCGTTCATCTTTCACATAGTAGCTACTCTTCAGGATTAGTTGAACTGTCCTTAATCCCCTTGTTCTCTGCCTTAAATAGACTAAAGGATTCTATCTTAAAACAAAGTGATTGGAGCGGGTGTTCGAGGCTCCTTTCGGGGAAAGCGCGTCAAAGGGAGACCCCACAGGCGCAATGGCGGACCGCCCGCGGAAAGCGAGTGCCCCACGTTCCAATAAACGGCCAAATATTAAAAACATAAAAAACAGTAGACAAACTCAATTATTATCGAGTTTGTCTATCTGCTAAATTTTTTTAGCAGACCATTTTTAATTCATTGATCATCAATTTCTGGCTGCCTTATGGCGCTGAATAAACACACGAAAACAGAATTTGCCCCACATTGGGACCTCCCCCATATCTTTATTACATAAAAAGTTTATCTATCCAAAAATTCAATTTGGAGTTGCAAAAAAAATTTAAACCATATATACTATGAATCGTGAACTTCTTCAAAAGCGGTTTGCATGATGGCTACTTAAAGGGTTAGGACCTCTTTGGACTAACTTTCCCCCGTGGTAGTTATCAGACTTATTTTTTAATCATGGTAAGGGGGAAGCTTAAAATGGAAACTGCTTACACTATGGAAACTATGGGTAGACATGTCATTTCTGAACTTTGGGGTTGTGACTTTGAGAAACTGAACAATATCGATTTGATTGAAAAGATTTTTGTTGATGCTGCTTTAAAATCAGGTGCAGAGGTACGAGAAGTTGCCTTTCACAAGTTTGCTCCACAAGGAGTTAGTGGGGTTGTCATCATTTCTGAATCACACTTAACGATTCACAGTTTTCCTGAACACGGCTATGCCAGCATTGATGTCTATACATGCGGTAACTTGGATCCGAATATTGCGGCAGATTACATTGCAGAAGCTTTGAATGCGCAAACACGCGAGAACATAGAATTACCACGTGGATTAGGTCCTGTACAAATGAAAAAAGCCAATATAAGTGCCCTATAAAAAACACGTATACACAGAGATGCCATGGGTGCATCTCTTTTTTAATGCAATGAATCCGATCTTGCTTCAATTTATAAGGGTAAGTATCCCAGAGCACAAAGACTTTGATAACGGTGCTTCTAGTGCGTGATAAAAAGTGCCTGCTGCTGGAAGTTACACTTTTTACTTGTACTGGCCGTTCCTTTTAATATAAGATTAAGATAGAAAAGTAATTCCTTGGGGAACATTTAGATAGGGGAGTCCTACATAAAATACGGAGCTGATAATGATGAAATGCCCATCATGTCAATATAACGGAACAAGAGTGCTCGATTCCAGGCCAGTCGATGAAAGTAAATCGATTCGACGACGCCGTGAATGTGAGGCATGTGGTTTTCGATTCACGACATTTGAAAAGGTAGAGGAAACACCGCTCATTGTAGTGAAAAAAGGCGGTACACGGGAAGAGTTCAGTCGTGATAAAATCCTGCGTGGCTTAATCAGGGCTTGCGAAAAACGTCCGGTTCCCTTGAAAGAACTAGAGCAAATTACCAGTTATGTAGAAAAAGAACTACGCAACCAGGGCATATCGGAAGTGAAAAGCGACAGTGTCGGCGAAATGGTGATGGACAAGCTGGCAGAAGTCGATGAGGTTGCCTATGTTAGATTCGCATCCGTCTATCGACAATTTAAAGATATCAATGTCTTTATCGATGAATTGAAAGATTTAATAAATAAAGAAAGAAAGTAGAGCTGAAGATTTACTTTGGCTCTTTTTTCACTACATCTTTTGAAAGGTTTGAATGGAGATGTCAATGCATTGGCAAGAATTGCTCCCAGCTGATTCATATTTGGTCTCATCTGCGGGGCTGCTTCATGATTATGATCGGAAAATACTTACCCGACTTTATCAACCTCTTATTGGACCTATCTGTATTAGCCTATATATGACGTTATGGAGTGAGTTGGAGGAAAACAGGCTATGGTCGGAAACCTCCTCACATTATCAATTAATGAATACAATCGGCCTTAAGTTAGGTGATATTTACGAAGCCCGACTTTTACTTGAGGGAATCGGTTTGTTGAATGTATATAAGAAATCGAAAAATGAGACAAAGGAATTTATCTATGAGATAAATCCGCCGCTTTCCCCTCAACAGTTCTTCACGGATGGAATGCTGAATATCTATTTATACAAAAAGATCGGTAAAGCACAATTCAACCGGTTAAAGAGATTCTTTTGTGATGATCATATCTTAACGGATCAATATGAAAGTGTGACTAAATCTTTTGCGGAGGTATTCTCATCAGATCATTTGGACTCTTTATATGTAACGGATGAAGCAAAAAACGAATGGAACCCCATTCCTGATCAGCAATATATCGACCGGACGGATGGCGTCGAGCCTTCGGGGTTTGACAACTTATTCGATTTTGAACTTTTATTAGCCGGGATGAAATCTTCGATCGTACCGAAAAAGGCCTTTACTCCGAAAATTAAAAGTACGATTGCCAAACTTGCTTTTTTATATGGCATTGATCCGCTTGAAATGCAAAAACTAGTAATGGATGCCGTTTCATTGGATGATGAGATCGATGAGGAAATGCTCAGGAAGGCGGCAAGGGACTGGTATCAGATTGAACGGCAGGCAGACATGCCTTCCCTGGTCAATCGAGTGCAGCCGATTCGTGAACGGACACAAAAAGAAGAACCGAAAACACAGGAACAAGAGCTAATCCGGCATTTGGAGACGATATCCCCACGGGAGCGGCTGATGCAATTGTCCGGCGGTGCAGAGCCATCAAGCGGTGATTTGAAAGTGGTGGAGGGCGTGATGATCAACCAAAAGCTGAATCCTGGTGTCGTCAATGTCTTGATTGAATATGTCATGCTCAAAACGGATATGAAGTTCACGAAGGGCTATGTGGAAAAATTGGCAGGCCATTGGGCACGGCTGAAGGTCTCCACCGTCATCGAGGCGATGGAACTAGCTAAAAATGAACACCGGAAATATCAGGACTGGGCTCAAGGGAGCAGGAATGCTGCGAAGGGCGGCCGGAAAAAGACGATACGGGAAGAAGTGGTTCCGGAGTGGCTTGAGAAAAAAGAAGAAGCACAGCAAGAGCTGAATGCGGATCAGCCCGAATTGAATGCCCAGAAACGTGAGCTTCAGGAAAAATGGAAGCAGTGGAAAGCAGGAGGTGAAATGAACGATGGAAAAGATTAATAGATCCCTGAATAAATTGGCCAATACAAACCAATTTCAACAGCGTTATGAAAAGCTGAAACAAGAGATTTTTGAAGATGAACAGGTGCGGTTATTTTTGAATGCCAACAGTTCGACGGTCACGGAAGACATGATCGAAAAAAACTTGGGGAAGCTTTATGAGTTCACTTCACAAAGCAATAAGTGCGATAAATGTCCAAGCTTGGACGGCTGCATCAATATGATGCAGGGGTATTATCCCAAATTGGTCGTTCAAGGGAAGGCCCTGAATCTGCATTATGAAATCTGCCCGCGGAAATTGGCAGAGGATGAAAAGCGGAAACGTGAAAAATTGATCCGCAGCCTTTACGTGCCGAAGGATATTTTAAAGGCGACCATTGACGACTTCACTCAAACGGATGATCAAAACAAACGCTTAGGTGTTTTAAGTAAAGCGATGTCGTTCATTATGGAGTATGAACCAGGCAAAAGGCAAAAAGGCTTATATATATATGGTAAATTCGGTGTTGGGAAAACGTATTTATTAGGTGCGATTGCCAATGAACTTGCAGAAAGGCAAATTTCCTCCCTTATTGTCTATGTACCTGACTACTTGAGGGAACTTAAGGGTTCGATAGGTGACAATACGGTCAATGAAAAAATTGAGATGGTGAAAACGGCACCGATCCTCATGCTGGATGATATTGGAGCGGAGTCCATGACAAGCTGGGGACGCGATGAGGTTTTTGGCCCGATTTTGCAATTTAGAATGCTGGAAAACCTTCCGACGTTTTTCACTTCGAATTTTGACATGAATGGCCTGGAGAATCACCTGACCTTTTCACAGCGTGGTGAAAAGGAAGAAGTGAAGGCGGCCAGGGTACTGGAAAGAATTCAATATTTAGCGGAGCCGGTCAAGCTTGATGGCGTGAATCGGAGAAGATGAAGAAAAGTGGTCTCTTAATGGAGGTCACTTTTTTCTTCTTACAAGGTCCATCCCACTTCTAAACACGTCCCCATCCCCATATACATGAAAAAAGAAGCAAGGGGGAAGGGGGGATGTCGTAGTGCAAATTTCGTTTCAAAACGATTCAGAGGCATTGAAATTACTGGATTTCGTTTCTGTCCATCCACTGGGGGCAGAATTTCAAGCATACATTCGATTTCTTCCGCAACAAGGCATGCATGTGGATATGACGGAGTCTTCAGGTGATAAGTGGCTAATTCTGCTTCGAGATGCATTTCATTCTTTTTTATTGGAAGAAAAGACGCTTCCTGTTCTGGAGCAAATAATAGTCGGTAAATTTTTTTATCGGGAACGGGAAGAAATTGAAGCCATCATTGAAATTGCATCATCAATCATCGAGGTGGAAAGAGCCAGGAATCAAGAGGAAGCATTCAGTACGGAGAAACGATTGATTGAGGAAGGACTTCAAAGCATCTTGGCTGGAAAGGTATCTTTTTCATTCGATTCTTTTACGACCTTCCGTTTAAAATCATTTCAGCAAACTTTGGAAAAGTATGTCGTCAAGGCGATTGATGAATACAAGCTGGAACAGGACTATCAAAATTTCATTGCCACTCTCCGTGATTGCCTTCATGGGCAGGAGTCGAAATTAAGAAAGCTTCACTTGGTCAACCGGGATGGTTTTCATTTCTATGATCAGAAATTCAGCAAACTCGACCGTCCAAAAATCAATAGTATGATCGACAGGAGGCTTCTTGCAAAAAGTTCACTTTTTCTTGATACGGTGATACTTGCCCCGCTTTTATCGATTGCTCCCGAAAACTTATGCATCTATACCGATGACAAGGAAGAAGGGCTGATTCAGACCATTTCAAGGATTTTCGAAGAACGGGCGACCGTCCTGCCGCTTTCGTCCTTTTCAAATGCATTTGAATAATCTTTCTTCGTAAAAAGAAAATTAACCTTGATTTTCACTGTATAACAAATTATAATTTCCTACATACTATTAAAAAACTAAAAGTTATGATGAGGACAAGGGTATTCTAATCGCCGATTATCAGAGAGGGGAGCCAAAAGGCTGTAAGCTTCCTATTCGCATGGAACACTTACCACCTTTAAACTTCGGCTCGGAAAGCAGGCATTTTGCGAATATGAGCTGACGGGAAGCTGCCGTTACCAAGTTACAAGTGCCGTTTTGCCGTGAAAAGCAAGATGGAACGAGGGTGGAACCGCGGGTTAATGATATTTATTACTAAGCTCGTCCCTGTTTTATACAGGGGCGGGCTTTTTGTGTTGTAATGGAATCAAAAACCCTTAAATTTGTTTGAACAATAAGAAGGAGTGAAACGGAATGTCTGAATTACTGAAAATATCTTTTCCTGACGGAGCGGTCAAGGAGTTTGCTAAAGGCACAACAACTGAAGAAATCGCTGCATCCATCAGTCCTGGTTTAAGGAAAAAATCCATTGCTGGAAAATTCAATGGTGAATTATATGATTTGAAACGCCCGATTGAACAAGACGGCACAATCGAAATCGTAACACAGGACGCAGCGGATGCTCTTGAAATATTGCGTCACAGTACAGCACACTTGATGGCACAAGCGATCAAACGTTTGTACAAAAACGCCAAATTCGGTGTAGGGCCAGTCATTGAGGGCGGTTTTTACTACGATATGGATCTGGAGGAATCATTGACTCCTGAAGACCTACCATTGATTGAAAAAGAAATGAAGAAAATCGTCAACGAAAACTTGGAAATTTCCCGCATCGAAGTGAGTCGTGATGAGGCCATTTCCCGTTTTAAAGAAATAGGCGACGAGTATAAACTGGAGTTGATCGATGCGATTCCAGCCGATCAGCAAGTAACGCTCTATGAGCAAGGGGAATTCTTTGACCTTTGCCGTGGAATTCACGTTCCATCAACCGGAAAAATCAAAGAATTCAAGCTGTTGAGCATCGCTGGTGCATACTGGAGAGGCGATAGCAAAAACAAAATGCTTCAGCGTATTTACGGAACGGCTTTCTATAAAAAAGAAGATTTAGCCGAACACCTGCGTTTCCTCGAAGAAGCGAAGGAACGTGACCACCGTAAAATCGGCAAAGAATTGAACTTGTTCATGAGCTCACAAAAGGTGGGGCAAGGATTGCCGATGTGGTTGCCAAAAGGCGCAACAATCCGCCGGACAATCGAAAGGTATATCGTTGATAAGGAAGAACGCCTTGGTTACGACCATGTCTACACACCTGTAATGGGAAGCGTGGACCTTTATAAAACTTCTGGACACTGGGATCATTACCAGGACGGCATGTTCCCTGTCATGGAAATGGAAAACGAACAGCTTGTCCTGCGTCCGATGAACTGTCCGCACCACATGATGGTATATAAAAACAGTATCCACAGCTACCGCGAACTGCCAATCCGGATTGCCGAGCTTGGCTTGATGCACCGCTATGAAATGTCAGGTGCCCTTTCCGGCCTTCAGCGTGTACGTGGGATGACATTGAATGATGCGCACATATTCGTCCGTCCAGATCAAATCAAAGAAGAGTTCAAGCGTGTTGTGAACCTGGTTCAGGAAGTATATAAAGATTTCGATATCAAGGATTATTCATTCCGTCTGTCATATCGCGATCCGCAGGATACTGAAAAATATTTCGATGACGATTCCATGTGGGAAAAAGCACAAAGCATGTTAAAAGGTGCTATGGATGAACTTGGTCTTGATTATTTCGAAGCGGAAGGTGAAGCGGCATTCTACGGTCCTAAGCTTGATGTCCAGGTTCGTACTGCCTTAGGGAAAGATGAAACGCTTTCCACTGTTCAGCTTGACTTCTTGCTCCCTGAACGTTTTGATCTTAATTATGTCGGTGAAGACGGCAAGCAGCACCGTCCGGTTGTAATCCACCGCGGGGTCGTTTCCACAATGGAACGTTTCGTCGCTTACTTGATCGAAGAATACAAGGGAGCATTCCCGACTTGGCTGGCACCTATCCAAGCACAAGTGATTCCGGTCTCACCTGAAGTGCACCTGGATTATGCGAAAGAAGTGCAGGAAAAACTTAAAGCGCAAGGCATTCGCGTCGATCTGGATACACGTGACGAGAAAATCGGTTATAAAATCCGTGAAGCACAAATGCAAAAAATCCCGTACATGCTGGTTGTTGGAGATAATGAAGCCAAAGAAGGCAGTGTGAATGTACGAAAATACGGTGAACAAAAATCGGAAACAATCGCTTTTGAAGATTTTGTTGCAGCGATTAAAGCGGAAGTAAGCCGTTAACAGCAAAAGGGGGGCACATATCGTTGTGTCCCTCTTTTTAATTAAGGCATGATAAAATGAAACCATCATGTGAATATATGTCCGGCAATGAAAAGGGGGGTCAGCATGAAAAAGAAATTTTCTTATCTATTTGGGCCAACATTCCTTGCCATCATCATCTTATTGTTATTGGATGATTATCGGCAATATGCAATTGTCCCGGTCCTGATTTTTTGGATAGCTCTATATTCTTGGGACACCATTGAGAAAAGGAAAAAGGCGAAAGAAAACTCTTAACTTTTGATGGTTCTATCCGTAGGGACTGTAAAAAAAGAGGGAGTGGAAGAGATGGAAATTCGAAAGGCTACAAGGCAAGATGCCGGGAAATTGGCAGCTCTGATCAATCATGTTGAAGATTCCGGGTTCATGTTGTACAATCCGGGAGAAAGAAAAGCAACGGAGAGTAAATTGGAGAGGCAAATCGAGCAAATTGAAAGTAGCCCCCGCTCCGTTTTCCTCGTTGCAGCAAGCGGCGGCAACTTGATAGGGTATCTCATCTTATTGGGCAATAATCTTAGCAGAACAAAGCATTCTGCCAAAATTGTTATCGGCATCTCCGAACAAGAGAGAGGAAAAGGAGTCGGTACGAAGCTGTTTCAAAAAATGGAGGAGCAAGCACTTGAATATGAAATCCGGCGCCTTGAATTGACCGTTATTGCCAACAATGAACCGGCACTTTCCCTTTATAAAAAGATGGGTTTTGAACTAGAAGGAACGAAACGGGACTCATTATTTTTCGATGATAGCTATCATGACGAATACTATTTGTCTAAATTACTTTAAAAAACGTATTGTCAAATAACAGAATGTCTGATAATATTAATTTTGTTGTGAAAAACGTATAAAATAGCATTTGACAAGTCATCAGTGTTTATGATATATTTCTAAAGTGAATTGAATACGTGTTTGAGGAAAAGAAGAAGCACCCGCTTCTCACCTGGTTGACGCAAGCAATGCAGTTAACAGGTCATGATTTGATTATTTGGATCTTTCTGAATGAGTCTATCAGTGTGGGTGCAGCATGCATCCACACTTTTTTATTATGATTAAATCCTGTAAGCGAGTTGTGAGCGTGACCGAATTGATTCAAATATTCGTATTCGCCAATATCTTTGGAGGTGGCTAACTATTAGTAAAGACGCGATGGTAAACGAGGGCATCCGAGCCCGTGAAGTTCGTCTTATTGACCAAAACGGAGAACAACTTGGAATTAAAACGAAATTCGAAGCATTGGAAATTGCCGCTCGTGTAAATCTTGATCTAGTTTTAGTTGCTGCAAATGCAAAGCCTCCGGTAGCCCGGATCATGGACTACGGAAAACACCGCTTCGAGCAGCAAAAGAAAGACAAGGAAGCACGTAAAAATCAAAAGGTCATCAGTCTTAAAGAGGTTCGTTTGAGCCCGACGATTGAAGAACATGATTTCAATACGAAGCTTCGCAACGGTATTAAATTCCTTGAAAAAGGCGATAAGGTAAAAGCTTCTATCCGATTCAAAGGACGTGCCATTACACATAAGGAAATTGGTCAACGTGTACTCGTTCGTTT
Source organism: Peribacillus sp. SIMBA_075 (assembly GCF_046534585.1). NCBI lineage: Bacteria > Bacillati > Bacillota > Bacilli > Caryophanales > Bacillaceae > Peribacillus > Peribacillus sp. SIMBA_075. The sequence goes on from NZ_JAWRYN010000007.1 coordinate 56,066, forward strand.
TTCTGAAGCATGTAAAGAAGTGGCTACAATCGAGCAACATCCAAAAATGGACGGACGCAGCATGTTCATTATCTTAGCACCAAAAGCTGAAAAGTAATTGTAAAGTAATTTGTAATGAGGAGGAATACCTTATGCCTAAAATGAAAACTCACCGCGGATCTGCTAAACGTTTCAAAAAGACTGGATCCGGCAAACTTAAGCGTTCTAACGCTTACACAAGCCATTTATTTGCTAACAAATCTACTAAGCAAAAGCGTAAGCTTCGCAAAGCTAGCCTTGTAAGCAAAGGTGACTTCAAACGTATTCGTCATATGCTAGACAATATTAAATAAGTTCGATTTATCGAGTTAAATAGGAGGGAAATAACATGCCACGTGTAAAAGGCGGTACTGTTACTCGCAAACGTCGTAAAAAGGTAATAAAATTAGCTAAAGGTTACTATGGCGCGAAACATATTCTTTTCAAAGTAGCTAACCAACAAGTAATGAAGTCAGGAAACTATGCTTTCCGTGACCGTCGTCAGAAAAAACGTGATTTCCGCAAACTTTGGATCACTCGTATCAACGCTGCAGCACGCATCAACGGTCTTTCTTACAGCCGTTTAATGCATGGTCTAAAGCTTGCTGGTATCGAAGTGAACCGCAAAATGCTTGCAGATCTTGCTGTTGCTGACGAACAAGCTTTTGCTCAATTAGCAACTGCTGCTAAACAACAATTAGACAAATAAGTCTGACTGATATCAGCCACTCTCTTTTTTAGAGGGTGGCTTTTTACATAGTTAAAGGAGGGGATGAGGATGCAAGTAGCATGGTTCATTGTAGCATATGTGATCATCACGAACATCATCGGGTTTGCCATAATGGGAGTAGACAAAAGGAAAGCGCGTAATCGGGAATACCGGATCAGCGAAAAGACACTTTGGTTTTGGGCGGTCATAGGTGGAGGGACAGGGTCATTTCTGGGGATGAAGCATTTCCGCCATAAGACGAAGCATGCCGCTTTCAAGTGGGGCCTGCCGATATTGATGATTCTTCAAATAGGCTTATTGATTAAGATATTCATACAATGGTAATATGTAGCCCGTATGATGTATATGCTTGTAGAAGCAGCAATGAGTAGCTGGAGGGAGAGCATGAATGATAAACTGACACTTGTGATGAGCTACGTTCAATCTGGCAGCGTGTTTGCACCGTTGATCTTTATCACTTTTCATCTATTAAGGCAATTTTTATTCATTCCCGTCATTGTGGTTTGCATGTCCGGCGGAGTTTTATTCGGGGCAGCTTTCGGAACCATATATTCGGTAATCGGTTTGACGTTATCCAGTATGGCCTTTTATTTCGTTATCGGCAAATTTCCGAAAACAAAGGATAAGCTGCTGCGCCTTAAGAATAAGCTGTTTGGAAACCGAAAGCTAAACAGCCGGCAAATTGCAGTACTGAGACTAATACCATTCATACATTTTTATCTTTTGTCGCTTTGCTTATTGGAATCCAATAAAGGATTGAAAAACTATTTTTACCTATCCTTCATGACTAATATCCCCGTAGCCTTCGTATACACGGTTTTTGGCCACTATATTGCAGATTTCAGTCCGACTCTGATCGTCATTATTTTATTATCATTGACCGTATTGCTATATTTATTGAGGGAGAAGCAGACGGTCGTACCATGGAAGGAATTTTTCCGTTCACATGATTAACATGGAGCCTTGAGTTCGTTTCTCAAGGCTCTTCATAACGCGCGGTATTTTTCACTATTCCAAAAATTCCTTAACCGGGCTTTTCCAATCAATGACGGCATCCGGATATTGTTTTTTTATGGCTGCCTCGATTTTTAAAAAGTCATTTCGCTTCAAGCCTTTCAGGCCTGCCACTTTTTTCGGCCATATGAAGATGGAGATGACTTCAAAGGAGCGTTCCGTCGTACCTAAATACTTTTCCCCTTCAAACATCACCCCGTTGTATGTCAGTAAAAAATTCTTTCGTATATTGGCTGTATCATCGAGCAAAAAGAATTTTTTCTGTTCATGTGCCAGCTCTAATTTTCTTTTCGGATTAAATAGGTATTTGATGACTGTATATATTAAGAAGATGATGAGAGCCAAAATAATGAACCGCATGATCAATACCATGGAGCTACCTCCCTAAACAGAGTGATTCCCTTCATTTACGTATGGGTTTTTAATAAGTTTCATTTATTTGATATAATTTAAAGGAAGACGATAGAAAGTAGTGATGATAATGAACATAGGTAAATTATTGGACATGCAGGCGGCTTTAGATGAGCATATACAATCCAAGCATGATTTGGGTGCTGAAGACTTGGTCGAACGTAAGATACTTGCCCTTTTAGTGGAGCTTGGCGAGCTGGCTAATGAAACGAGATGTTTTAAATTCTGGAGTCTAAAAGGCCCATCTGATAAAGAAACGATTTTAGCTGAATATGTGGATGGCATTCATTTCATTTTGTCACTCGGGATCGAACGGGGATTCGTGCCGGAAGTCCCATCTTCCCTCAAGGTGCAGCATAGGGACTTGACAGCTCAATTTACTGCCATTTACGGCTACATCAGTGAATTTCGCACGCAATTGACAGAGTCATCTTTCCAAAAGGTTTTTGCTGAGTATTTGCATTTAGGGGAGTTGCTTGGATTTTCGGCAATGGATGTGGAAAAAGCATATGTAAGTAAAAATGAAGTGAACTATGAACGGCAAAAGCAAGGCTACTGATTGTTAATGCAATCGATTTTCTGTATAATTATTCTTATAATGTAATTAATAGGGAGGTAAAAGCATGGTTCAATTAGATGAAACGTTAAGAATGCTGCGGGATTTAACGGATGCTAAGGGCATTGCAGGAAATGAAAGTGAAGTAAGAAAAGTGATGACCGAATACATAACACCATTTGCTGATGAAATATCGACAGATGGCCTGGGAAGTTTGATTGCGAAGAAAACGGGAGATGCAAAAGGTCCGAAAATCGTCGTTACGGGGCATATGGACGAAGTCGGTTTCATGATTACCCAGATTGATGATAAAGGATTTTTGCGTTTTCAGCCGGTAGGAGGCTGGTGGTCACAGGTCATGCTGGCCCAACGCGTGACGATCGTTACAGGTAAAGGTGATGTAACTGGAATTATCGGTTCCAAGCCGCCACATATCCTGTCAGCGGAGGCGAGGAAAAAGCCGATTGATATTAAGGATATGTTTATTGATATTGGTGCAGCAAGCAAAGAAGAAGTTAGCGAATGGGGTGTGAAGCCAGGGGATATGGTTGTGCCATATTTTGAATTCACGGTCATGAATAATGAAAAGATGCTGCTTGCCAAAGCCTGGGACAATCGAATTGGCTGTGCAATTGCCATTGATGTGCTTAAACAGCTGAAAGATAGCGACCATCCTAATGTAGTTTATGGAATTGGAGCGGTGCAAGAAGAGGTCGGCCTGCGTGGTTCTAAAACATCCACATTCAAAATTCAGCCGGATATCGGTTTTGCCGTCGATGTCGGCATAGCTGGTGATACACCGGGGGTAACCGAAAAAGAAGCGATGAGTAAGATGGGGGAAGGCCCGCAAATCGTCATCTATGATTCATCGATGGTGGCACATAAGGGATTACGTGATTTCGTCACCGACACGGCTGATGAAATGAATATTCCTTATCAATATGAATCGATTCCAGGTGGTGGGACGGATGCCGGCTCCATCCATTTGACGGCAAATGGAGTACCTGCTCTGGCGATCACGATTGCCACACGCTACATTCATTCACACGCAGCAATGCTTCACAGGGATGATTATGAGAATGCCGTTAAGCTCATTGTCGAAGTGATCAAACGGCTGGACCGTGAAGCGGTAGATCGAATCATTTACGAGTAAGATAGTGAAATATGAAAATGGAGAGGGCCTAATTAGGTCCTCTCCATTTTTTCCTCATTTCTATTTATCTTCGACGATTATATAGACTGCTTTGATGGGCCCATGGACGCCTACGACAAGATCCATTTCGATATCGGCGGAATTGCTCGGTCCTGTTATGAAATTAATGCAGGAAGGAACGATTTCGCCCCGGGTTACTTTCGAACGAATGGCCGCCGCAGCTTGGGTCATTCGCGGAACGATAGTGCTTTTTGGGATGATGGAAACATGGCAGGAAGGAAGGAAGCTGATGGAACGGCCGTGGTCCTTGTCGCTGAACAAGACGACGGTCGCTGATTCAGCTAGTGTCATTTCACTGAATGTGATTCCAATGTTAGCACTCTCGGCTTTCTCGATATTTTCTTTCCCTGCTTGGTGATCCCATACATGGACATCTTTTTCCTTTAAGATATCCTCTAACTTATAGGCAGAAAATCGATCGTCCTTAGGGATGATCAAGGGGCCATTTCCAAGTTCCTCGATCACCTGTTTTAAACACTGCATCACTTGCTTGGAGTCGGTAAGGTGAAACTGAGTATGTACCCGTTTACATTGCTCCTCCAATTCCGCGACAAGATCATTTGGTGTCGCATGTTTCAAAACTTCTTTTTGGGGGGCATGTTTCCATACGGGAACGGAAATGCCTTCCGTAATAGGAGCCCTTCCCAGGTTTTTGGCTATATTGTTTAAAAATGTCCCTTCATTGTGGATGGTTCCATTCATGATGGTTTCCCTCCTGTTTCCCGATTTTTGAACCAGTCCCGAAAGCTCTCTTTCCCTGGAGCAGGGAACTCGCGGCTTTCTGTCCAAGTTTTGAGTGGTCCCGGTCCTTTTGAGATGATATCCCCAGTTTTAAAAGGAGACATCGCTGATGGGGCCATTTTGGAACCGAACTTATAAAGCATAGGCGAGGCCGCACCGATTCCAAAAGCCTTCATGGCCATCTTTTCTGTAAATGGCGCCATTTTTTCCTTTTCAACGATGACTTCACGATGCTTCCTCAGTAAATCGTGAAGAGGGATCTTTACCGGGCAGGCATCAGTACAGGCAGCACAAAGGGTTGAGGCATACGGCAGCTCCTTGAAATCATCATAGCCTCCGAGCAAGGGTGAAAGCACAGCACCGATTGGTCCAGGATATATTGAACCATATGAATGGCCGCCAACCTGGCGATAGACCGGGCATACATTTATACAGGCAGCACAGCGAATACATTGAAGAACGGATTGAAATTCAGTTCCTAAAATGGAGGAACGTCCATTATCTACGATCACAAGGTGGAATTCCTCAGGTCCGTCTACATCGCCTTCATCACGCGGACCGGTAAGTGCGGTGATGTAACTGGTCAATCTTTGACCGACAGCGCTTCTTGTCAATAAACTGACAAGGACTTCGAATTCATCGAATGTAGGCACAAGCCGTTCCATTCCCATCACGGTGATTTGCGTTTTTGGAAGGGCAGTGACCAAATCGGCGTTTCCTTCATTCGTCACCAAACCGATCGAGCCCGTTTCCGCAATCGCAAAGTTGCAGCCGGTAATTCCCACATCGGCGTTTAAGAAATCTTTCCGGAGAATGCCCCGGACATGGGCGGTTAGCTCTTCCGGTTTTTCAGTTTGCGTATACGCAAGCTTCTCTTTAAAAACATCTCTTATCTGTTCTTTATTTTTATGGAGAGCAGGTGCCACGATATGGGAAGGGGGATCATGATCATCCACTTGTAAAATGTATTCACCAAGGTCCGTTTCAACGACATCGAGGCCAACTGCTTCCAAAGTTGCATTCAAATTGATCTCTTCCGTGACCATCGATTTGGATTTCACGACTTTTTTGGCATTCTTCTTTACAATGACATCTTTGATGTACCCGCTTGCTTCCTCAGCCGTTTCAGCGAAGAAGACATGACCGCCCCTTTTCGAAACGTTTTCTGCAAGCTGGTGCAAATAGAAATCAAGGTTGCTGAGCACATGCTGCCGGATTTCTTCCCCAAGGGAACGCCAATCCTCCCAGCTTCCCAATTCATCAACGGCCGTCAGCCGCCGTCCGTGTAATCGTTCTTGGGCACTTGAAACGGCCAAACGCATAAAATCATTATGTATTCCTTCATCCACCCGGTCTTTAAACTTGGCAGAGCTGGTTTTCATAGCCATCGTCTTTCCCTCCTCGCTTTCTTTAAATACTATTCAGGACTTCCGCAATATGGAGCACTTTCACCGGTTGCCCCTTCCTTTGGATCCGTCCACCGATATTTATCAAACATCCTGCATCCCCGCCTATTAAAATATCTGCCCCGGTATCTTCAATATTGCAGACTTTTTCCTCCACCATTTGCCCGGAAATGTCACCCATCTTAACTGAAAAGGTTCCCCCGAATCCGCAGCAATTTTGAGCATCTGGCAGAGGTGTCATTTCCAGTCCCTTAACATGGCTTAACAAAATGAAAGGTGCCTCCTTCACCTTAAGCAGCCGTGTCATATGGCATGAAGTATGATAAGTGGCCTTTCCCTTAAGGGTCGCCCCGACATCGGTCACTTTTAAGACATCCACGATGAATTGGGTCAATTCATATGTTTTATCCGCTAATGAGGCTGCTTTCTTTTCCCATTCGGCCTCGCCTTTGAAAAGGACCGGATACTCTTTGAACATCGCTGCACAGGAACCGGAAGGGGTTACGATATATTCAGCATCGGCAAACGTTTTAATCATCTTCTTCATAGCTTCCTTCGAATCCTTCGTATACCCGCTATTATATGCCGGCTGTCCACAGCATATCTGGGATTCCGGGAAATCGATCTCACAGCCTAATCTTTCGAGTAGCTCCACTGTTGCCTTACCGACATTGGATTGAAACAAATCAACTAAACATGTTGCAAAGAGAGTAACTTTCAATCTGAACTCCTCCTTTTTCGAATAGGTTAACAGGTCATCTGATGACTGGAAAATAGAAAAAGGAAATGGTTAAGAGAATAAACCAATTTCCAATATTTAAATGTAGTAATCATTTTCAAAGTAATATATCAATTTTATCTTTGTTTGTATAGAGTATTTTTGAAATTTTTAAGAAAATTAACTATTCTTTTGCTGTTTTTTTTGGATGACCCGGTTCAGTGATTCCTCGACGCTTTGAAGGTGAAACAGCATTGCATTGCGGGCTCCAGCTTCATCTTGAGCCACGATTGCATCATAGATCCGCGCATGCTGCTGATAAAGCTGCTTAAGTGTCATCTCTTCGGAATAAAGCGCAACCCGACGGATATCACGCATCTTTTCCGTCATTAATTCTGAAACGTGGTTCATCAATGTAATCAGCAGCTCATTTTGTGAAGCGTTTGCCACTGCAACATGGAAGGCAATATCCGCTTTATCACTAAGTTCTTCATCGTCGGATACCTGTTCCATATCAAAAAGCCTTTCCTTGAGTTCGATAAGGTCTTCTTCCGATCTTTTCTTCGCTGCCACTTCTGCCGTCCCAGACTCAAGGATTTTTCTAACTTCCAGCAAATGCTTGATATTATCTTGATCCATCAAAAGGGCAGCAGACAAGGGATGGTTCATGATGGTAGGGTCGAAGGTTTTAACGAATGTCCCTTCCCCTTGTTTTATTTCAATGAGACCCATTGAATTTAATGCACTTAATGCTTCACGGATGGCCGGACGCCCGACTTGGAAATTTTCCGCAAGCTGCTGAATGGAATCCAATTGTTCACCTGGTTTCAGATTACCAGACCGAATCATTTCATAAAGTTCATCGCTGACTTCTTCATAAATTTTTTTCGGCTTTATTTTTTTATACACCAAGTAGTAGCACCTCTATTTTCTATGAGTTTCTCTGGTTAATATTATATAACACAAATGATCTTGCACACTTCCAGAAGGTTAAAAATTAGCAAAAAATAAAAAAAATCTTGATTTTATATTTTTAATCATTTAATTTTAATGAATACTCATCAAGTCATCAGATGACTTTGAATATTCGCATATGTAAGGGGTTTCAACTCGCGGTTGATTTCTGAAAATTTTAAAAAATCTATAGAGAATGGAGTCGAAATGAATGACATGGACACAAAACTTTACGCCGATCACCGATAATTTAGTTTTATCATCTATTGCCGCACTCATCCCAATTCTTTACTTTTTCTGGGCACTTACCATCAAACGGATGAAAGGCTACTTTGCTGGTATAACGACGTTGCTTGTAGCTCTTGCAGTGGCAGTATTGATATATGGAATGCCTGCAGGAAAAGCAGTGATGTCTGCTTCACAAGGAGCGGTATATGGGCTGCTCCCAATCGGATGGATAATCATCACTTCAGTATTTTTGTACAAAATGACTGTTAGAAGCGGACAATTCAATATTATTCGCTCTTCGGTGCTTTCGCTTACCGAAGACCGCCGCCTTCAGGCTTTATTGGTGGCATTTTCTTTCGGGGCCTTTTTGGAAGGTGCCGCAGGGTTTGGAGCACCTGTCGCCATTTCAGCCGCGCTTTTGGTTGGTCTCGGTTTTAACCCGCTATATGCAGCCGGGCTTTGTTTAATTGCGAACACCGCCCCGGTAGCATTCGGGGCGGTTGGCATACCGATCATCGCCATGGAAGGCCCAACTGGCATAGCTGCCATGGAAATTTCAAAAATGGTCGGCCGTCAATTGCCATTCCTTTCGGCTTTCATCCCGCTTTATCTCATTTTGATAATGACAGGGTGGAAAAGGTCGCTCGAAGTCTTGCCAGCCATTTTGGTTTCCGGATTTTCCTTTGCCATCACCCAATACTTAAGTTCAAATTTCCTTGGGCCTGAATTACCGGACATCCTTTCTGCGTTAGTGTCACTATTTGCATTAGCGATCTTCCTTAAATTCTGGAAACCTAAAACGATCTTTCGCTTTGCATCCGAGGAAACAGCAGCAGCTGTCGAACAAATGGACGCTACAGCCGAAGCGGAAACAAAGTACACGAAATGGCAGATATTCCATGCTTGGTCACCGTTCCTTCTGTTAACGGCTTTCATCACGATTTGGGGGATGAACCCAATTAAGCCGGCGCTCTCAGGGCATTATGAAGGCACCAATGTGTTGCTTGGCGGAATCAATGAAATCGGGAAACTATTAACCTTCCAAATCGAAGTGCCAGGTCTGCATAATGAAATAATCGGCAACAATGGACTGCCAATCGCCGCTTTTTATAAAATAGAACTGCTTGGAGCAGCCGGCACCGCCATTTTGCTGGCTGCCATCGTTACGAAGTTCATAGCACAAATGTCAGCAAAAGATTTTTCGAGCACCTTTGCCGAAGCGATGAATGAGTTGGCGAAACCGATTTTGATGATTTCTTCCGTTGTGGCTTTTGCCTACGTAACGAATGCTTCAGGCATGTCGACTACACTTGGTATGACCCTGGCAAAATCGGGGGATTTGTTTCCGTTCTTTGCCCCGGTTCTAGGCTGGCTGGGTGTGTTCATTACCGGGTCGGATACATCAGCCAATCTCTTATTTGGCAGTCTTCAGAAAGTCACCGCTCTTAAAGTGGGGATGGAACCGGTCCTGGCGCTTGCGGCAAACTCATCCGGAGGGGTCACCGGAAAGATGATTTCACCCCAATCGATAGCGATTGCTTGTGCTGCCGTTGGATTGGCGGGCAGGGAATCTGAATTATTGAGATTCACGCTAAAGCATAGTTTATTCTTATTACTGCTTATTTGTGTGATCACCTTCTTGCAAAATGGCGTCCTTTCCTGGATGATTCCATAAGTATGAGGCTCCCTTTTGGGGAGCCTCGAAATATTTTCCAAGCTCATTCAAAAAAAGGAGGAAATCTAATGCAATTGGCAGCAGTGGCAGAAAATTTGGTTCATGAGGTTCGGAAGCTGATTGATGAGGAAATCATCATTATTGATCATGCTGGCACGATTATCGCAAGCACCGATAGCAGCCGTATTGGATCTTACCATGAAGGAGCCATCCACGCTTTCAACAATCGTGAAAAATTGATCATCAATAAACAGGATGAACGAAGTTGGAAAGGGGTGAAGGCAGGAATAAATCTACCCATTTTCTTCAACCAGGAAGCCGTTTGTGTAATTGGAATTACGGGAGACCCCAAACATGTTTCCCCATATGCAGAACTTTTAAAAAAGATGACGGAGATGTTCATTCAGGAAAGCTATCACATCGAACAAGTAGAATCCCAATCACGGCTGATGGAATTCTTTGTATTTGAATGGCATCAGCTGCAGCTGTTCAATGAGCCATTCCTTCAGAAGGCTAAGTTGCTTGGGGTCGATGTTCATGCAGACCGAATCATCACCATAGGTGAATTTAAGACTGAAAAAATCATCGAACCCCATGTGTGGAAAACGCTTCAGATATACATAGGTCAGCAGCATCCCAAGGACATCGTTGTCCGTTGGGGGAGGAATCAATTCGTCATTCTTTCAATAGCCGATTTTATCGGTTCAAAAATCCAACAATTAAAGAAATTAAGTAAACTGCAAAGAAAACTGGAAGAGAGCTCGGGTTATAAAGTGTGTGCAGGGGTTAGTTCGCGTACACCGGGATCCGCATTCAGGCAAGCATTTTTTAAAGCGGAACGTTCCTTGAAAATTGCGTTTCCTTCATCGGGAATTATATTTGACGAGGACTTGAAGCTTGAGATCCTGCTTGATGAAGTTACGACTGAAACAAGACAGGAATATTTATCCCGGACGATACAGGATTTGCTTCCTAATGAGGAGCTGCTTAAAACCCTTTCCATGTATTTTGCATGTGATCTATCTTTGAAAGAAACCGCTGCAGCCCTACATATCCATATCAATACCCTCCATTACAGGCTCAAACGCATAGAGGATTTGACCAAACTCAATCCTAGGAAGCTAGCCGATTTAGTCATTATGTATCTATCCTTAAGAGTATTGGATAAACATCCAAATTAATTCTATGTAAATCTGTAAATTCTATATGTTCATACATAGAAGGTTGAATGTTTTTTTTCTTATACTTAAATCATATAAAAATATTGAATGCCATTTTATTTATGAGGGGGATATACATGTTAACAAAGCAGGTTAAGCAGCTACTTCTTGCCATCGTTGGCCAGGAAAATTACGATGACTCGAAAGTGGAATGCCTTGTCTATTCATATGATGCAACGCCAGGGTTTCAAGCGATGCCGGATGCTGTCATTAAACCGGGCTGCACGGCTGAAGTCGCAGCCATTGTCAAAGTTTGCAACGAATACAGTGTTCCAATCATCCCACGCGGATCTGGGACGAATTTGAGCGGAGGCACCTGCCCGACAGAGGGGGGGCTTGTCCTATTGTTCAATCGGATGAGTTCATTACTTGAAATAGATGGAGAAAACCTAACGGCAACCGTACAACCTGGGCTCATCACATTGGACTTGATTTCTGCAGTTGAAGAGAGGGGCTTGTTTTATCCGCCCGATCCAAGCTCGATGAAAATCTCCACGATTGGCGGCAACATTAATGAGAACTCTGGTGGACTGCGAGGGTTAAAGTATGGAGTCACCCGTGATTATGTCATCGGGCTTGAAGTGGTCCTTCCGAATGGGGACATCATTCGAACAGGGGGCAAGCTTGCCAAAGATGTAGCTGGATATGATTTAACGAAGCTTTTTGTCGGCTCAGAGGGGACCTTGGGCATCGTTACGGAAGCGATCTTAAAGCTGATCCCAATCCCGGAAATGACAAAGACCATGCTTGCCTTATATCAAGATCTGGATGCTGCAGCTCAGTCAGTGGCCAAAATCATTTCCAATAAAATCATTCCTGTTACATTGGAATTTCTTGATCGGCCGACTTTGATCGTGGTTGAAGACTTCGCGAAAATCGGTTTGCCCACCAATGTGGAAGCCGTTCTGCTGATTGAACAGGATGGTCCGCCTGAAGTGGTGGAACGTGATATGAAAAGGATGGCCGATATTTGTCTAGAAGAAAAGGCGGTTTCCGTGGAAATTGCCGAAACGGAATCTGACGCTGTTGCCTTGAAAACCGCAAGACGGACAGCCCTTTCCGCACTGGCACGCCTCAAGCCGACGACCATTTTGGAAGATGCTACCGTTCCCCGGTCGGAAATTGCCAAAATGGTTAGAGCGATTAATGAAATTGCCAGCAAGCATAACGTGAACATTTGCACTTTCGGTCATGCTGGGGATGGGAACCTTCATCCAACGTGCATTACCGACGCTCGTGATCATGATGAAATGGAGAGAGTGGAGCAAGCTTTTGCCGACATTTTTGCCGTGGCTATCGACCTTGGCGGGACGATCACCGGTGAACATGGTGTGGGAGCGATGAAGTCACCTTATCTTGAATGGAAGCTGAAGAAAGAAGGGATTGCCGCCATGAGAGCGATTAAACAAGCTTTCGATCCCAATAACATCATGAATCCCGGTAAAGTATTTGCCAAGGAAAGCAGGAAAAGGGTGGTGGTATCTTCATGACGACGGCTCAGGAAAGGGAGACCATTGCCATTCAATTCGCGGAAAAAATGGATGAAGATGAATTGTTGAATTGCATGCGCTGCGGCTTTTGCTTACCCCATTGTCCGACATACATTGAATCGGGGTTGAAGGAATCCCATTCACCAAGGGGCAGGATTGCAATTATGAAAGCGGTGGCGGATGGCGTGATTGGGCCGGATAGGGATGTAGAGCGTTCTTTGAGTCTTTGCCTCGGCTGCAGGGCTTGTGAGCCTGTCTGTCCATCTGGTGTGAAATATGGACATCTTCTTGAAGAAGCAAGGGATATCATCCATCAGAATAAAAAACACAGTCTCCCTGTAAAAACGATTCGCAAGGCCGTTTTTAGTGGATTATTCCCACATCAGGAGCGAATGCAAGCCATGACGGGATTGCTTGGCTTCTATCAGAGATCAGGCCTGCAATACATGGCCCGTAAAACGGGAGTCCTCAACATGCTTCCGGATAATTTGGCAACCATGGAAAAAGTGCTGCCGAAAGTCCCGAAAAAATCAGAAATGAAAAATAGGCCAACTGAGCTGCCTGCAATCGGAACTGCACTCAAAAAGGTGGCTTTCTTTTCCGGCTGTTTGATGGATACGATGTTTTTGGAAACGAACAAGGCCACACTAAAGCTTCTTCAGCTGGCTGGATGTGAAATCGTGATTCCGAAATCACAGGCCTGTTGCGGGGCGCTTCATGGGCACAGTGGTGAAAAAGAAGGGGCAAAGCAACTGGCCAAGCGTAATATTGAAGCTTTTGAAACGGACGAAGTGGATTATATTATTACGAATGCCGGCGGTTGCGGAGCTTTTCTCATAGATTATGATCATTTGCTCCAAGATGAACCCGAATGGCATGACCGGGCAATCGCATTTAAAAATAAGCTGAAAGATATCAGCGAAATCCTTGTTGATTTGCGTTTTCAGGAAAAAGTTCGACTGAAACTGCCAGATCAATCAGTAACTTTTCAGGATTCCTGTCACTTACGGAATGTGATGAATACCTCTTTGGCTCCGCGAATTCTCCTTCAATCGATAGAAGGAATCGATTTCAGGGAAATGAAGGATGCGGATCGCTGCTGCGGCTCGGCAGGGATTTATAATATTGTTGAATCAGAGATGTCCATGAATATTCTCGACTCTAAAATGGTGCACGCTAAATCGACAAAAGCCGATATTGTTGTCACGGCAAACCCTGGCTGTCTGTTACAAATGCAATTGGGGATCGAGAGGGAAAATTTGGGGGCATGTACGAAAGCGGTCCATATTGTGGACCTGCTTATGGAGGCAGTTGATCTATAAAGCTTTCAAAGTGGTACATGAAAATAGTGACATAGCAGAATTTGGTTAAACATTACATTTTAAAAAATGGGGAAACCCTTGTAAAACCTGGATTTCATTTGAAAAAATGTTCTGTGCTGAGAACAAAATGTAAATGATATAACATAAATGAAATATTGATTTCTCGTTTACTTAGGTATATGGCGGGTAGAGTTTATATATAGCATCCACTAAACCAGTCAACAAAACCTAAGGAGGAATATTAAATGAATAAAACAGTATATGGAGTATATGAATCAAATGCAGAAGTGATCCAAGCAATCAATGTACTAAAGGCCAAGGGGTTTGAAGGTGACGATATTACGGTCGTCGCAGACAAGGCAGAAACATTGGATTTTACGAACCATCAACGCGAAACTGATGTTCATACAATGACGAATGTTCCTAACGACGAATCATTTATGGACAAGGTGGCACGCTTCTTCATGCCAGAAGATACGGCAGACCTTTCAGCAAGATTGGCGAACGCAGGTCTTTCGAATAGTGAAGCGGCTGAACATGTCTTTGATGTAGAAAACGGAAAAGTCCTGGTCCTTGTCGATGAAAGTGAAGGCCACCTTGGAACGGCAAGGGATAAATTCACGACTGGAACAACGGACACTGCCCGTACAAGGCTGGATACAAACTCTGCCAACCCACTCTACAACGGTACCGAAAAAGCCGATGCATTAAATAAAGAAGATGTATATGGAGTGAACGGGCAAGGCCGTGAATTGCCTGAAGATGAAAGAACGCTTCGACTCAGGGAAGAACAGCTGAACATTGACAAAGAAAGAGTTCAGACAGGCGAAGTGGTCATTAATAAAGAAGTCAATGAACAACATAAAACGATTAATGTCCCTGTTGAACACGAAGAATTGACAGTCGAGCATAGATCAGTTTCAGGACGTGAAGCGAATCAGGAAACTGGAAGCATTGGAGATGGGGAAACATTACGTATCCCCGTTGTTGAAGAAAAACTGGAAGTTTCGAAAAAACCGGTTGTCACAGATGAAATCGTCATCAAGAAACATGCCGTACAAGAAACGGAACAAGTTCAGGATACCCTTAAAAAGGAAGATATCCAGCTTGATAGTACAGATGAATCGATCGTAAATGAAAAAAAGGCAACTGAACGAAAAATCGACCGCTTCTAAGAGTGAAGGAAAGGGCCTGCAGTTTTTAAACTGCAGGTTTCTTTTTGATTTTAAAGCCTGGCTAAAGGTTCGAACTTAGGGGAGGCAAACCTTTGAATGAGCCATTTTTTGTTTAAATAACGCCCATCAGGGTATAAATACACATAAGAAGGAATATCGGAATGATCAGAGGAGGAAGATGCATGGAAAAAACATTATATGGTGTTTTTAATACGGAAAAAGAAGTAATCCAGGCTATACAATCCCTCCAGGAAAAAGGGGTTCATGAAAGTGAAATAACTGTAATGGCTGATAAGAAAGAAGATTTGGATTTTTTCAATGAAAAGCCGGGTCCGGATGTGGATGTCGTTACGAACTCTAATGAGGATTCCTTCATTGATAAGATGAAGCACTTTTTCCTGAACGAGGGTTCAGAAGATATAAGGAACCGATTAGGTGACTTAGGGCTTTCCGATAGTGAAGCCACCGCTTATATAAATGAAGTGGAGGCCGGGAAATTCCTGATTCTTTTAGATGAATCGAAAACCGTATCACAACGAGATGGCGAAACTTCCAAAGGCATGAAGGATGCGGACGGATTATCTGAAGTGAATCCGCTTAAAACAGGGGTGGTGAACAATCCGGACCCGAACCTTTTTCCTGAAACAACAGCGAATGCATATCAAACAAGGGAAGTAGAAGCACAGCCAGGAAGAAACGAGGAACTCCACGGAAATTCTGCTAACATCTTTGAAAAGGAAGAGCTGGATACGAAGCAAACCCAAGAAAGGGAAATCAGTGGGAACTCCATCGGAAAATATAAGGAGCAAAAGCCGGGGGATCATTTAGGGAAATTAGTAAGCGACCCCAATGGAGACGCTAAAAAAGCTTTGGATGCTCAAGGAGCACTGGATCGGACCGGGCAGCAGGAGAAAGGCTTGATGGATGAATACATCAAAAATCGAATTAACACAGATAATCTGTAAGACCCGAAATAACAGCCTGCGCAAGGCTGTTATTTCAGTTTGAAGACAAAAGGGGTTCTATCTAAATTTCAAAACAAGTTGATTGGAACGGGTGTGTGAGACTCCTGCGGGAAAAGCGAGTGCCTGGAGGCAGCGTTCAAATTGTCTACAGCCTGCACAAGGCTGTAATTTTTTAGGATTGCGAAAAAACCCTTTAGGCAAGGGGTTTCCTCGTTCATTAGTTAGGAATCCCCAATGGATTATTTGCTTGTTTATTGATAAAGCCGCAAGGTATAATGACATAGGAATTTTATTTTAGTAGAGTAACAAGGAGGGGGAGAAACATGGAAAAAAACGTATATGGTGTTTTTGACTCTAATCCGGAACTACTTGCTGCAATTCAGGACTTAAAAGCTAAAGGCGTGACTGGCAACCAAATGACAGTAGCAGCTGATATAAAAAACGATGTGCAGCTTGGAAATGAACATACGGATATACTGATCATCGCCAATCAGGATAAGGAGGACACTTTTTTTTTGAGAATCTTCCACTACTTCACAGATGAAGGATCTGGAGATTTACGCAGCTTTTTCACGAAATACGGCTACTCTTTTGCTGAGACAAAAACGATGCTTGAAGAAGTGAGCGGAAAAAAGTTCATCTTGCTGCTTGATGAGGAAGTCTCCATCGAAGAACTGAAAGCCGGCAAAGCGAAATTAAAAAAATAACAGCCTTTGAAGGCTGTTATTTTTTTAATCCTGCTTCAAGGGCAGTGATCATTTCCTGTTTTTCCTGTTCAGATGAATTTTGCCAGATGACCTCGAATAATACTCCCAATCCAGGAAGCATTTTTTCCTCGCCATTCTGTATGGCATCGACAATCGTGTCTTCTAGCTGATCTTGCGAATTTCCAGATACATTTTGGATGATCGCATTACGTAGGTTTAAATTCACAATTATTCCTCCTCTAACACATAATGACTGACATTAATAGCATTTCACAAACTGGCATGCAATATGTATGTGAATTGCGTTATAATAGGAAAATCAGTGTGAAGTTAAAGGAGCGTTTACCCTTGAAATATATTGAATCCATAAAAAACCCGCAAGTGAAGCAATGGAAAAAGCTATTGACGAAAAAAGAACGCGATAAAACAGGCAAATATTTAGTCGAGGGTTTTCACCTAGTTGAAGAAGCCTTAAAAGAAGAAATCGTCCTGGAAGTGATCGTAAATGAAGAAACTGAAATGCCTGGCCATTTTAAGCTGGAAGGAACAGAAGTCATTTATGTGAAAAGTGATATTATGAAAGCGATTTGCGATACCGAAGCCCCACAGGGAATTGCAGCGGTTTGTGAACAGAAATTAACGAACATGACGTCCATTAATCCGGATAAACTATTGTTGATCGATGCGGTACAAGATCCGGGGAATATTGGAACGATGATCAGGACAGCGGATGCGGCAGGAATCGATGCGGTCATTCTTGGCGAAGGATGTGCCGACTTGTATAATCCCAAAGTGGTCCGTTCGACGCAAGGGAGCCTATTCCATATGCCTGTCATTAAAGGGAACCTTTCAGAGATCATCGATGAGCTGAAGCAAATCGGCACACCTGTTTATGGCACGGCATTGGAAGGCGCATCCCCATTTGAAGAAGTGGAAAAGTCTTCTCGTTTTGCCCTGCTGGTCGGCAATGAAGGTCAAGGAGTGTCTAAGGAATTACTAAAGAAAACGACTAAAAACCTTTATATCCCCATCTACGGAAAAAGCGAATCACTGAATGTGGGGATCGCTGCCGGGATTTTAATGTACCATTTACGAAAATCGATTTGAAACGGCCGTGGAATTATAATATAATAAAACAGAATTTTATATTGAAACAACGATGACAAAGAGTAGTAGCTTAAGTTATCCATATCCAGGGAAAAAATGCCTTGACTGAAAGCATTTTTATGGCACCTTAAGGGAATTCACCTTTCGAGTTGGCATTGGGAAGACAGATTGTCCGAAAAATGTTCCGGTGAAGAGCCGTTATTTTTAATGAAGTGAGTGCAGAAGTTTATTTGTTCGTGCACTAATAAGGGTGGTACCGCGATACATAGACCTCGTCCCTTTAGGGATTGGGTTTTTTTTGTGTTCATTTTTACAACAGGAAAATAAAGGAGGAAGACATGATGCAGGAACGTTTACTAGAACTGCAGGAAGAAGCGTTGCAAAAAGTTGCCGCCGCTTCCGAATTAAAAGAACTGAATGAAGTCCGTGTTGCTTATTTAGGGAAAAAAGGGCCAATCACTGAGGTATTGCGCGGCATGGGTAAATTATCAGCCGAAGAACGTCCGAAGATTGGGGCACTAGCCAATGATGTTCGGGAAGCGATTGCAACAAAGATCGAGGAGAAACAAAAAGCACTTGAAACTGCGGCAATCAATGCAAAGCTGGCAACTGAAACGATTGACGTCACACTCCCAGGACGTCCGGTTAACAAGGGGAATCTTCACCCATTAACACGTGTCGTGGAAGAAATCGAAGACTTATTCATCGGAATGGGTTATACCGTTGCAGAAGGTCCCGAAGTTGAAAGCGACTACTACAACTTCGAGGCACTTAACTTGCCAAAAAGCCATCCGGCACGTGATATGCAGGACTCATTCTATATCACGGATGAAATCCTGATGCGTACGCACACTTCACCTGTTCAAGCTAGAACGATGGAAAAACATAAAGGTCAAGGTCCTGTTAAAATCATCTGCCCAGGAAAAGTATATCGCCGTGATAACGATGATGCGACACACTCCCATCAATTCCAGCAAATTGAGGGCTTGGTCATCGATGAGAACATCAGCATGAGCGACCTGAAAGGGACGCTTGATGTATTTGCGAAAAAAGTATTTGGGCAAGACCGTGAAATCAGACTTCGTCCAAGTTTCTTCCCATTTACGGAGCCTTCTGTCGAAGTGGATATTTCTTGTAAAATCTGTGGTGGTAAAGGCTGCAGCGTTTGTAAACAAACAGGCTGGATCGAAGTGCTTGGCGGCGGGATCGTTCATCCGAACGTCCTTGAAATGGCTGGCTTCGATTCCAAGAAATACTCGGGATTCGCATTTGGAATTGGCGTGGAACGGATTGCCATGTTGAAATACGGTGTGGATGATATCCGTCACTTCTATACGAATGATGTCCGATTCTTAAAACAATTCAACCATCACGAAGCATAAATTTTTATTTTAAAAAGGAGGACCTACCATGTTTGTGTCATATAAATGGTTACAAGATTATGTTGACCTTTCGGGCATCAATGCGACGGAACTAGCTGATAAAATCACGAAAAGCGGCATTGAGGTTGAAGGGGTAGAAAAGAAGAGTGAAGGGCTTAAAGGAGTCGTCATCGGGCATGTCATTGAACGTGAACAGCATCCAAATGCGGATAAATTGAATAAATGCCAAGTTGATATCGGTGCCGAAAATCCCGTCCAGATCATCTGTGGAGCACCGAATGTCGACAAAGGCCAAAAAGTCGCAGTCGCTACCGTTGGCGCAGTCCTTCCAGGTAATTTCAAAATCAAAAAAGCGAAACTTCGCGGAGAAGAATCGCACGGGATGATTTGCTCGCTTCAAGAATTGGGCTTCGAATCCAAGCTTGTTTCAAAGGACTATGCAACAGGTATCTTCGTCTTCCCTAATGATGTGGAAGTAGGAAAAGATGCATTGGAAGAACTTGGTTTAAGTGATGAAGTGCTGGAACTTGGGCTGACTCCAAATCGTTCTGACGCATTGAGTATGCTTGGTGTTGCATACGAAGTGGGTGCCATCCTAGGCCGGGAAGTGAAATGGCCAGTTGTCGAGAAAGAAGAGGCAGCTGAAAAAGCATCTGATAATATCAGTGTCAAAGTGGAAGCGAAAGAAGATAACCCGATATACATTGCTAAAATCATCAAAGATGTTAAGGTCGGACCCTCACCGCTTTGGATGCAGACTCGGTTAATGTCTGCAGGTATCCGACCTCATAATAATGTGGTCGATATCACGAACTACATTTTACTTGAATATGGTCAACCGCTACATGCCTTTGATTATGACCGCTTTGGTTCAAAGGAAATCGTCATCCGCAGAGCGAAGGATGCTGAAAAAATCGTAACATTGGATGAAGCGGAACGGACTTTGACGCCTGACCATTTAGTGATCACAAATGGAAGCGAGCCTGTTGCGATTGCTGGTGTGATGGGCGGAGCGGATTCCGAAGTGAAAAATGATACAACGAACATCATTATTGAAAGTGCATATTTTGCAGGTACAGTAGTTCGTAAAGCTTCAAAAGACCACGGCTTGCGCAGTGAAGCAAGTGCCCGTTTTGAAAAAGGCGTCGATCCGGCCCGTGTACGTGAAGCTGGAGAACGTGCCGCACAGTTGATTGCACAATATGCTGGCGGAACAGTCTTACAAGGAACGGCTGAAGTTGACGAATTGACAATGGAACCAGCGGTCATTAGCATCACACTGGAAAAAATCAACACACTTCTTGGAACAAGCATGAGCGTAACTGAAGTGGAGTCGATCTTCAAACGCCTGCAATTCGGCGTGGAACTTGACAATGAAACGTTCACAATCACTGTCCCTACGCGCCGTGGCGATATTACGATTGAAGCTGATTTAGTTGAAGAGGCTGCACGTTTATACGGATATGATAACATTCCAGCTACGCTGCCGATCGGTTCTGCTACTCCAGGCCAATTGACTGACTATCAAATTAAACGGCGGAAAGCACGTCGTACCCTTGAAGGCGCAGGCCTTTATCAAGCGGTGACCTATTCACTTACAAGCCAGGAAAAAGCGTCCCAATTCGCATTGGAAGCAAGAGAATCAATTCGTTTAGCAATGCCGATGAGTGAAGAACGAAGCCAATTGCGTTTGAGCATTGTACCTCAATTGCTGGAAGTCGTGAAATATAACAATGCCCGCCAAATTGATTCACTGGCACTGTATGAAATCGGTTCGGTATTCTTTAAGCAGGACGAACAAGAACTGCCTGAAGAAAAAGAACATATTGCTGGAGCCATCACTGGCCTATGGGAGTCGCATCTATGGCAAGGTGAAAAAAAACCAGTAGATTTCTTTGTAGCCAAAGGCGTGATCGAAGCATTATTCGATACACTGGGATTAGCTGATCAAATCAGTTATCGCCAAGCGGAAATTAACGACATGCATCCAGGACGGACAGCAGAAGTACTGTTGAATGGTGATGTGATTGGCTTTATCGGCCAAGTGCACCCAACTGTCCAAAAAGACCTGGATATTAAAGAAACATACATTTTCGAACTTTCCTTAAAAGCATTGGCCGAAGCCGAAGTCGCGCCGATTGCATACCAAACCATTCCGCGCTATCCATCAACTACACGCGATATCGCGCTCGTTGTGGATCAAGCTACGAAAGCCGGGGACATTCAGAATATTATTGAAGAAGCCGGTGGCAAACTGCTGAAAGAAGTAAGCATCTTCGACTTATACGAAGGTGAAAGAATGGAGGAAGGCAAGAAATCCATTGCCTACTCACTGAAATACTTCGACCCGGAACGGACGCTAACGGACGAAGATATTACAAAAGCACATGAAAAAGTGCTTGAAGCCGTTAAAGAAAAAGCTGGCGCAGAACTTAGAGGATAAAACCAAAAAGACAGCTCCCTGAATCTTGGGAAGCTGTCTTTTTATGAACTCACGAGTAAAACGTGTGAATTCACGAGTAAAACGTGTGAATTCACGAGTAAAGCGTGTGAATTCACTAGTAAATGGTGTAAATTCACGAGTAAAGCGTGTGAACTCACGAGTAAAGCGTGTGAACTCACGAGTAAATGGTGTAAATTCACGAGTAAAGCGTGTAAACTCACGAGTAAAGCGTGTGAACTCACGAGTAAATGGTGTAAATTCACGAGTAAATGGTGTGAATTCACGAGTAAAGCATGCGAATTTACGAGTAAAACGTGTTTTTCATCAATAAAAAAGCGGCTGTTCCCTTATTTATGATATTTTTGTTGATATAATCGCTTCGCTTTTTCTGTATTGGCGAAGTGGATTTTCGTGAATTCGTTCAATGAATCGATTCCTTTTTCATGAATCAATCTTGCAGCTGCTTCATCGACTGCAAAGCCGGCACCTTTAGGGATTTTGAATCCGGCTTTTTCACTCAGCAAATCAAAGCGTTTGACGAATGCATATCGGGCCAGGATGGAAGCGGCTGCCACTCCTAGGTGTATGCCTTCCGCTTTTGTGCATAAATAGGTGGCATTAGCTTGAAATAGTTCTTGGCCTTTTAGGTAATTGAAAAATACATCTGGTTGAGCGAATTGATCAATAAGGACCGCTTCCGCTTGTTCCGGGTCCATTTTTTGCATGAGATGCTTGATTGCTTGGTTATGGAGGAGGGCCTTCATTTTTCCTTGTGACATTCCCTTTGCCTGCAGCGTATTATATTTCGGGTTGTCGCATGTGAGCAGACTGAATGGCACAACATCCTTAATCTGTTTGGCAATTTCGATAATCTGTGGATCTTTCAGGTTTTTGGAATCCTGGACACCAAGTTCCTTCAATAGGGCGAGTTGCTCCTTTTTTGCATATACGGCTACAACGGTGATCGGGCCGAAATAATCTCCTGTTCCTACTTCATCGGATCCAATCACTGACATGGTTCCGATATTTGCAGGTGGTGAATATCGATGGACGTTGACTGATGCGGATGATGCCGTTTTTTTCTTTGAAGCCGCAGCGGTGGTACCTTGTTGCCATTTTACCGCTTCTATTTCGGCATTCTTACCTTGAAAGAGTACTTTGCCGGATTTATAGGCGGTCACCGTACATAACGGCGGTTTGGCGGAAAAGATGCTCCCTGGCGGCAGTTTGGTGGCTAAGGATGAAGAATAATGGGATTTCATCACCTTTATTTGTTCAGGGCTGATAAGTAAAACAACATGGGACATAATGGGTAAACTCCTAACATCATTTTATTTTTCAGGTAATTTTCATCCTAGAGTCGTTTTCATCTGACAAATTATTGCAGTTTTTTATGCGAGAAATGACGCTGTACTATCTTTCGTGACGAAAAACTTCATGATATGATAGAATTAGGATTGTTTAGATTGGGGGCATCATTTTGTCAGACGATAAACGAAATAAAACAACAGTTGATATATACGGTCAACCATACACAATCGTCGGTACAGAAAGCGCAAGCCATATGCGCCTGGTCGCTTCGATGGTTGACGAAAAAATGAGAGAGATCAGGATGAAAAATCCATATTTGGATACAAGCAAGCTAGCGGTACTAACGGCCGTGAATACCATCCACGAATATATTAAATTAAAAGATGAACTAGACCAGCTTCAACTGGAATTAAAGAGAGAGAAGGACTGAGTACATGCTTGATTTAGCAATTCTAGCCATTCTTTTAATCGGTTTATTAATCGGTTTAAAGCGTGGCTTCATTTTACAAATGGTTCATATGACAGGGTTTATAGTAGCCTTCATCGTCGCATATGTATTTTACGGAGATCTTGCTCCCAATTTGAAATTGTGGATCCCGTTTCCAACGATGAGTGATTCCTCGACCCTTAATATGTTTTTCGATACAGTCGGGCTTGAAACGGCTTATTACAATGCGATTGCCTTTGCAATCATTTTCTTTGCTGCCAAGATTCTTTGGCAAATGATAGGATCTATGCTCAATTTCATTACCCATCTTCCGATTTTAAAACAGCTGAATCGCTGGGGTGGCGGGATATTGGGTTTTCTCGAAGTCTATCTTATCATGTTTATTATATTATATATAGCTGCCATGCTGCCAATGGATTCCATCCAGAAACCATTAACGGAATCTTTTCTGGCAGAAACGATCGTGAAACATACGCCGTTCCTGTCAGAGCAAGTGAAAGACCTTTGGTTTAATGAATTAAAACAATCTTAATGTCAATATACGAGGGCCTGCCTCCCTTTCTCAAAGTCCTAGATTCCTATACTTTGAACGGGGGAGGCCCCTTTTTATGCAGTTGAATGTTATCTCCCTCCAATTTGGTTCGAAAGTTAAGAATCGGACTGCTTGTACTTTACCTCCAAGAAAGGTATCTTTAAGAAAGTAAACATGGGACACCCTACTAATTTTTTCGGCGGTGAATTAAATGACAATTAATAAAAAAGATATCATTAAATTATTAGAAAAAATCGCAATATATATGGAATTAAAAGGAGAGAACCCGTTCAAGGTTTCAGCTTTCCGAAAGGCAGCAGGCGCCTTGGAAACGGATGATCGGAGCCTTACCGCTATCGAAGACTTTACCGCTTTAAATGGAATCGGGAAAGGAACGGCATCTGTCATCGAAGAGTATATAAATGAGGGGAAATCGACCGTACTTGAAGAGCTGCAGGAGCAGGTGCCGAAAGGGTTGATTCCGCTCTTGCAGCTTCAGGGTTTGGGCGGGAAGAAAATTGCCAAACTTCATAAAGAGCTGCATGTCAATGATGTAAATGATCTTAAAATCGCCTGTGAAGAGGGCAGGGTCGCGGCGCTTGCCGGTTTCGGCAAAAAAACGGAAGAGAAGATCCTGTCTGCAATTGCCGAGGCAGGTTCAAGGCCTGAACGGCTGCCCCTTGCCTTCATGAGGCCGATTGCGGATGTTATTGAAACGGCCCTTGCGAACATGGAAGGCATCATACGATCATCCAGAGCCGGCAGCATCCGGCGTATGAGGGAAACGATCAAGGACCTCGATTTCATCATCTCGACAGATCATCCCGATGAAGTCAAGAATCAACTGCTTGCTTTAACGGGCATAAAACAAGTGATTGCAGCCGGTGATACAAAAGTATCGGTCGTGCTTGATTATGAATATGATATTTCTGTCGATTTCCGAATTGTGAAGGATAAGGAATTCATCACGACACTCCATCATTTTACCGGTTCGAAAGATCACAATGTGCGGATGCGCCAGCTGGCTAAAGATCGCGGAGAGAAAATCAGCGAATATGGTGTGGAAGTGGTTGAAACCGGTGATGTACTGACGTTTGAAACGGAAGAACAATTTTATAATCATTTTGGCCTTCCATTCATTCCCCCAGAGCTGCGTGAAGACGGAACGGAAGTGGAGCAATATGATGCTAAGGAACCTCTCATATCTATAGAGGCCATCCAAGGTGACCTGCACATGCATACCACATGGAGTGATGGGGCTCATACGATTGAAGAAATGATTGAAGCATGCCGTGCAAAAGGTTATCGCTATATGGCCATCACCGATCATTCACAATATTTGAAAGTGGCGAATGGCTTGACCGTGGAGCGTTTACGTGAACAAAAACGAATCATCCATGAACTGAATGAAAAATATGATGACTTTACCGTTCTTTCAGGGATTGAAATGGATATACTCCCTGATGGGACACTTGATTATGACGATGAACTGCTTGCGGAGCTGGATTTGGTGATCGCATCGATTCACTCAAGCTTTTCACAGCCTAGGGAAACGATCATGGAGCGCTTAAAAACGGCTCTGAATAATCCGCATGTCGATATCATCGCCCATCCAACGGGAAGGATTATCGGCAGACGCACCGGATATGATGTTGATATAGAGATGCTGATCGAACTGGCACGTGAGACGAATACCGCATTGGAATTGAATGCGAATCCGAACCGATTGGATTTGGCGCCACCCCATCTCCGCAAGGCACAGGAAGCAGGCGTTCCGATCGTAATCAATACCGATGCCCACAGCATCGATATGCTTGAACATATGCCTGTTGGAGTCTCGGCGGCGAAAAAGGGCTGGATTAAAGAATCAACGGTCCTTAATGCAAGGGATAAGGATGGATTATTAGCGTTTTTAAAGAGAAATGATTAACTATTTGCCCATAAATAAGGAGGAGCTTTAACTCCATGCATAATAAAGCTTTAAAGACATTGGAATTTCATAAAATAAAAGAACAATTAATCTCACACGCATCCTCTTCCATAGGAAAAGAGAAGGCACAGCAATTGATGCCTTCCATTGATTTTGAAGAGGTGTCGAGATGGCAGGAAGAAACAGATGAGTCAGCCAAGATCGTCCGGCTGAAAGGCAACTTGCCGTTGGGCGGGATTTTTGATATCCGTCCACATGCAAAAAGGGCACAGATTGGCGGAATGCTCTCGCCGATGGAATTGATGGAACTTGCAAGTACGATTCGTGCCGGCAGGATCCTCAGCCGTTTCTTCGATGAACTCGCAGAGCAGGAAATTGATGTTCCGCTTTTAGCGGAATATATCGATTCCCTTCATCCATTGATTGATTTGCAACAGGAAATTACGTATGCAGTAAGTGAACATGGCGAAGTGATGGATTCTGCCAGCGATAAGCTTCGTACCCTAAGAAACCAGATTCGGACGAACGAAAGCCGTGTCAGGGAAAAACTAGAAAGCATGATCCGTTCTTCCAGCGCATCAAAAATGTTATCGGATGCCATCATCACCATCAGGAATGACCGTTTTGTGATCCCGGTAAAACAGGAATACCGCAGTGTGTATGGAGGGATCATTCATGATCAATCCTCATCTGGGCAGACGCTGTTCATTGAACCGCAAGCTATCGTTCAACTGAATAATGTCCTGCAGGAAACCCGAGTGAAGGAAACACAGGAAATAGAACGGATATTGGTCGAATTATCGGAAAAAGTCGGTGCGTTCACCCCAGAATTGCTTCATAATGTCAAAGTGCTTGCACAAATCGATTTCCTTGTCGCCAAGGCAAAGTATGCAAAAGCGATAAAAGGATCCAAACCGATTCTGAATAATGAGGGACGCGTGAAATTATTCAAAGCGAAACATCCGCTCATTCCGAGTGATGTTGTCGTGGCCAATGACATTTTCCTTGGTGATGAATTTACGACAATCGTCATCACCGGACCCAATACAGGAGGTAAAACGGTTACACTGAAAACAATTGGCCTCTGTACCTTAATGGCCCAGTCCGGTCTGCAAATCCCTGCGCTGGATGGTTCCGAAACGGCTGTGTTTTCCTCTGTTTATGCCGATATTGGCGACGAACAGTCGATTGAACAAAGCTTAAGTACATTCTCTTCGCATATGGTCAATATTGTCGATATCCTAAAGAATGTCGATTATGACAGCCTTGTTTTATTCGATGAGCTTGGTGCGGGAACCGACCCTCAGGAAGGTGCCGCTTTAGCCATTTCCATTTTGGATGAAGTGTATAAGCGCGGAGCACGTGTGATTGCAACGACACATTACCCAGAATTAAAAGCGTACGGATATGATCGGGAAGGCGTCATTAATGCAAGCGTAGAATTTGATGTGGAAACCTTAAGTCCTACCTATAAACTTTTGATCGGTGTACCAGGACGGAGTAATGCATTTGAAATTTCCAAGCGCCTTGGTTTGGAAGAAAGCGTGATAAGCAGCGCCCGCAGCCATATTGGTGAGGATACAAATAAAGTTGAGAATATGATAGCCTCCCTTGAAGACAGCCGCAAGAAGGCTGAAGAAGAGGAACGGGAAGCAGCGGATCACCTGAAACAGGCTGAAGTTCTTCATAAAGACCTTCAAAAGCAAATTGGTGAATATCATGAAGAACGGGATGCCATGGTCGAAAAGGCTGCAAAAGAGGCAGCCGCAATCGTTGAAAATGCGCAAAAAGAAGCGGAAGCGATTATTGCCGATTTGCGTAAACTGCGTCTGGAAAAGCATGCCGATGTTAAAGAGCATGAACTGATCGATGCAAAAAAACGGCTTGAAAACGCGACGCCAAAATTGAAAAAAACATCAAATAAAGCGGCGAGGCCGCTGGATAAAAGCTTGAAGTCTGGAGATGAAGTGAAGGTCGTAAGCTTTGGTCAAAAAGGTCACTTGATCGAGAAGGTCTCAAGTAATGAATGGCAGGTTCAGATCGGCATCATGAAGATGAAGGTGAAGGAGTCTGACCTAGAATTCATCAAGGCAACGAAAGTAAAAGAAATAAAACCGCTTACCACGATAAAAGGACGGGATTATCACGTTAGCGTGGAACTCGACCTGCGTGGCGAACGCTTTGAAAATGCAATATCAAGGGTGGAAAAGTACGTTGATGATGCTCTTTTGGCCGGTTATTCGAGTGTCTCCATCATTCATGGTAAAGGAACGGGGGCTCTCCGGTCCGGTGTTCAGGAATACTTGAAAAATCACCGCGCCGTCAAAAGGATTCGCTTCGGTGAAGCCGGTGAAGGCGGAACAGGTGTTACGGTGGTGGAATTTAAATAAAGGAAAGTGGCCATTCCGGCTACTGCAAAAGCCGGTTGGCTAGTTACCATTCGGGAGTTGGACCATGGAGAACATGTGGGAAAATGAATATGTATATATAGCTGCTCGATACAGTGTCGTTATTCTGTGCATGATTGTTTTTTTAGCCATTTTTGAACTTGTCACAAAGTACAAGAACTGGGAGGAAATCAAACAGGGAAACCTTTCTGTCGCGATGGCAACTGGCGGTAAAATATTTGGGATCGCCTATGTATTCCAACAGTCCATCCTCCATCAGAATTCGCTTCTTACCATGATTGGCTGGGGCGTATACGGATTTGTCCTTCTGTTGATCGGTTATTTCATTTTTGAATTTATGACTCCTCGATTTAAAATAGATGAAGAGATACAAAAAGATAATCGGGCAGTTGGATTCCTATCGATGATCATTTCAATCGCATTATCTTTTGTCATCGGCGCCGGAATTTCTTAATGCCCTTCATGAGAGGGAGAAAACTGTGGAGAAGCTTGCAAAAGTCTTAATTGTTTGTTGCGGAATCTTTTTCCTGTTAGGAATCGTTTATATGATATTCTTCAATTGAAGCGGCCATTGTGCCGCTTCTTTTATTTGAATTCTATTAAAAAAAGGGGGGGCGTGTATAATGATAATGGTCAAATAGACTTTTCGGAAGAGGAGGAAGAACATGAATCGCTCCAAATTGATGCAAAAGATTGAAGAACTATCGATGAACGCTTTACCGGCCCTGCAAACGCAAATCTATGATGGCTGGGTTATCCGATTTGCGGATGGATATACGAAACGGGCGAATTCTATCAATCCCATCTATTTATCGAATGAAAATGTGAAAAAGAAAATATTGAATTGTGAACAATTATATTTTGCAAGAAATGATAGGGCCGTGTACAAAATCACTCCACAGGCCAAGCCTATCATCTTGGATAGTGTACTGGAAGAGTCCGGGTATGTTCTTGAAGGTAAAACAAGTGTCCAGGTATTGAATTTGGCAGAAACAGGATCACCTAATGAAACCAATGTCATGAAGTATGAGCATTTACACGATGACTGGTTTCACCATTTCTGCCTGCTAAGTAATGTTAATGATCATGATCAAACCATCCTAAAAAAGATGTTAGGGAATATCATTCCAAAAACATGCTTTATGTTGTTGACTGATGAGAGTGGAACCGTGACAGCAAGTGGACTGGGTGTTTTGGAAGACGAATACATAGGCCTGTACAATATCATTACCCATGAAAACTTTCGAAACCAAGGCAATGGTGCAAAACTCATTCGTAATCTATTGCATTGGGGTAAAGAAAATGGGGCAAAAAATGCCTATCTTCAGGTCATAGAAACGAATGCGCCTGCTACTTGCTTGTACGGAAAATTGGGATTTGTAGAAAAATATAAATATTGGTATAGAATTAAAACTAAGGAGTAAAACACTCCTTTCAGACTGTAGACAAACTCGAGGAAAATCGAGTTTGTCTATTTTTTATGAGTTGTTCAATTTGGCCGTTGATTTCCACTCCAGGCACTCGCTTTCCGCGGGCGGTCGGGGAGCCTCCTCGGCTTTCGCCTGCGGGGTCTCCCTTAGACGCGCTTTTCCCGCAGGAGTCTCGTACCTTCCGTTCCAATCAACTTTGTCTTACCTTATAGATAAACACTTTTGCCTGGAGTCATTTTTGTTTTAAAATAGAAGGATTAAAACTTGAGGTGATGAGGATGCTTTCTAAACATGATTCTATTCAGCGAGATCAACTTGAAATGATTACGTTAGATCAACTGGTGCTACCGAACCATTTGGTTCGTAAAATGGAGGCTGCCATTGACTTCACTTTCATTTATGACTTGGTGGTACAAGTCATAATGACTGCTCCACCACTCATTAACAGCTTTTATGCTTACTTTTCTGAATTTCAACAATTGTAAGAAAATCCCGGTTGTATTATAATGATAAAGAGTATTGGGAATATTCAGAAGGAGGGGGCAAATGAGCAATAAGCCATGGCAAGCTATTTATCCGGAACAGATACCAGCTGTTTTGTCGTACGAAGATAAACCTCTTTATTCTTTTTTGAAGGAATCAGCCGAAGAATTCCCTGATAAAGTATCGATTCATTTCCAGGGAAAAGAATTAACTTTCCAAGAAGTGTATGAATCTGCGTTAAAGTTCGCAGCCTATTTAAAAAGTATCGGTCTTCAAAAAGGAGATCGCGTTGCCGTCATGCTTCCTAATTGCCCTCAGGGTGTCATAAGTTTTTTTGGAATATTGATGGCCGGCGGAGTCGTGGTTCAAACGAATCCAACCTATACCGAACGTGAACTAGAGTATCAAATGAAAGATTCCGGAGCGAAAATAATTTTAGCGATGGATATTTTATTTCCCCGTGTCGCTGCCGTCGCTTCAAGAACGGATATAGAAGATATAATTGTAACCGCTATCAAAGAATATTTGCCTTTCCCGAAAAATCTTATCTATCCTTTTATTCAAAAAAAGCAATACGGAATCGTCATCAATGTGGAGCATTCGGGCAATCATCATTTATTTTCCGAAATCATGAAACGAAAGATCCCCGAAGATGTCACCGAGCCTATCGATGTGAATAATGACCTTGCCCTTTTGCAATATACAGGGGGGACAACAGGCTTTCCTAAAGGTGTCATGCTTACCCATAAGAACTTGCTGTCAAATACGAAAATGTGCAATGCCTGGCTTTATAAAAATAAGCGCGGTGAGGAAAGGGTCCTTGCGATTCTGCCATTCTTCCATGTGTACGGTATGACGACAGTCTTGGTTCTTTCCATCATGGAGGGGAACACCATGATCATCATGCCAAAGTTTGACGTTGAAGCAACGCTTAAAACCATCCAAAAACAGAAACCGACCATGTTTCCAGGAGCGCCAACGATGTATATTGGCCTATTGAACCATCCGGATATCGCTAAATATGACCTTTCTTCCATCAATGCCTGTATAAGCGGTTCTGCACCATTGCCATTAGAGGTCCAAGAGCAGTTTGAGAAAATTACCGGCGGGAAGCTGGTTGAAGGTTTTGGACTGTCTGAAACCTCCCCGGTGACCCATGCTAATTTCATCTGGGATCAGCCGCGTGTAAAAGGAAGCATTGGATTGCCGTGGCCAGATACCGACTCGGTGATTCTATCCCTGGAAACCGGTGAAGAGCTTCCTCCGAATGAAATTGGTGAGATTGCCATAAAAGGACCACAGGTAATGCAAGGTTACTGGAACCGCCCGGATGAAACGGAAAGCACTTTTAAAAATGGCTGGCTGCTAACGGGCGATCTGGGTTACATGGATGAGCAGGGGTTCTTTTATGTAGTCGAGAGGAAAAAAGATACAATCATTGCAGGCGGCTTCAATATATATCCACGTGAAGTGGAAGAGGTTCTATACGAGCATGAGGCCATACAGGAGGTAGTCGTGGCAGGTATCCCTGACCCATATCGCGGTGAGACCGTCAAAGCCTATGTCGTACTGAAAAAAAATGCCAAGGCCACTGAAGAAGAACTGAATGATTTTGCAAGAAAGAACCTGGCTTCCTATAAGGTACCGCGCAGCTATGAATTCAGGAAAGAACTTCCTAAAACGACGATAGGAAAGATATTGAGAAGAGTCCTTATCGAAGAAGAGAAGAAAAAAATATCCGAGGATAGAAAAGAAGCTTAAACAAGCATCCACCTTTAGACGGAGCAGCGGAATGAAGCTCCGTGTTTTCAGAACGGCTGGACAACCTATGGGTGGGGGCTGTACAATGAGCATGTGGAATGTCAGGACGCTTAGAAGTTTTTCCTTGACAGTAAAGGGTCGTCATTTTATGATGGAAATATGAATGATGATTCATTCATTTCTGAAAGGGGACATCCAGTGAAACGCAACAGACCAAAGTATAATCAAATTATTGATGCGGCCGTTATCGTCATTGCCCAAAACGGTTATTATCAAGCCCAAGTATCCAAAATCGCCAAGCAGGCAGGCGTAGCGGATGGCACCATTTATCTTTATTTTAAAAATAAAGAAGATATCCTAATATCATTATTCCATGAAAAGATGGGCTATTTTGTGGAACAGATCGAAGAAGAACTAAAAGGAAAGACCACAGCTTCGGAAAAACTGCAAGTGCTCATCCAAAAACATTTTCAAAACCTTTCAGAAGACGTGAATTTAGCAATTGTCACTCAGTTGGAATTAAGACAGTCTAATAAAGAATTACGCCTAAGAATTAATGATGTGTTAAGAGGGTATTTACATTTAATCGATCAGATCATTATAGAAGGAAAAGAGAACGGCGAATTTCTGCCTGATTTAAATAATTTACTTGCAAGGCAGATGATTTTTGGAACGATCGACGAAACAGTGACGACTTGGGTCATGAATGAGCAAAAGTATTCGCTCCCAGACCTTGCAACAGACGTTCACCGCCTTCTAATTGGCGGCTGTGGCTTGAAAAGTTAACGATTTAAATAGAGGGTGGCTAGCCATCCTCGAAAGAATCGGTTAATTCTGCTTCCAGTTTTATCGGGAAGTGATACATATTGAATTATCAAAAAAGTTTGACTACATGCCTGGAGGGATAGATATGGAATACCTTAAGCTTTCTGTCGAAAATCATGTGGCATTTATAACGATTGATCATGCACCCGCAAATGCTCTTTCATCGGCAATCATCGGGGAGCTTTCACAGGCCTTCGATCAAATGGAGCAGGACGAATCCGTACGGGTTGTCGTTCTTCATGGTGAAGGAAGGTTTTTCTCTGCAGGAGCAGACATTAAAGAGTTTACTGAATTGAAAAATGGTAAAGCTTTCGAGAAACTGACCAAGAATGGTCAAGCTGCATTTGAGAAAATTGAATCTTTTCCAAAACCGGTCATTGCAGCCATTCATGGGGCGGCGCTTGGCGGAGGATTGGAGCTGGCTATGTCCTGTCACATCCGTTTGGTAACCGAAAGGGCAAAACTAGGTTTGCCTGAGCTGCAGTTGGGCTTAATCCCCGGGTTTGCCGGCACTCAACGCCTTCCTCGATATGTCGGTATGGCAAAGGCCGCGGAAATGCTGTTTACAAGTGAACCGATTACAGGTATCCAAGCTGTGCAATATGGATTGGCAAATCATTCCTTCACGGATGAAGAACTGATTCCAAAAGCGAAGGAACTAGCCAATAAAATTGCCAGGAAGAGCCCACTCGCTTTAAAGGCGGCTATAGAATTATTAAATTATTCCAAGCATGATTCCTACTATAAAGGTGTGGAGAGGGAGGCAGTCCTCTTTGGCCAAGCTTTCGATACGGCTGATGCACAAGAAGGAATTGGCGCTTTTATTGAAAAAAGGGAAGCGGTATTCAAAGGGAAATGATGTTTCCCGTCAGATAAATAACTATTTTTAAATATTATGCAGGATTTTGGTGAAACCTGAAGAATACAATAATATATATCAATAAAATTCATAATCTTCAAAACTCAAATCATTCGGGAGGTATTATCTTGAACATTTATGTGCTGCTGAAAAGAACATTTGATACAGAAGAAAAAATTACACTATCCAATGGGAAAATTAATGAGGATGGAGCAGAATTCATCATAAATCCATACGATGAGTATGCTGTTGAAGAAGCAATTCAAGTGCGTGATGCACAGGGCGGCGAAGTAACGGTTATTTCTGTCGGCACCGAAGAGGCTGAAAAGCAATTACGCACAGCGCTTGCAATGGGGGCTGACAAAGCCGTATTGATAAATATAGAAGACGACATAGAAAATGGCGACCAATTCACGACTGCCAAAATTATAGGCGAATACTTAAAAGGTAAAAATGCCGATTTAATCATTGCGGGGAATGTTGCAATCGATGGCGGTTCCGGTCAGGTGGGGCCGCGTGTTGCCGAGATATTGGAAATTCCTTATATTACAACAATCACTAAGCTTGATATCGCAAATGGAAATGTAAGCGTTATCCGTGATGTTGAAGGGGACTCTGAAACGATCGAAGCATCCCTTCCATTGTTAGTGACAGCTCAGCAAGGTCTAAATGAGCCACGTTATCCTTCTTTGCCAGGAATCATGAAAGCGAAGAAGAAGCCGCTTGAAGAATTGGAATTGGATGATCTGGATTTGGAAGAAGAAGATGTTGAAGCAAAAACAAAAACGATTGAAATCTATCTTCCTGCTAAAAAAGAAGCTGGTAAAGTATTGACCGGCGAAATCGGTGATCAAGTTAGCGAACTTGTTCAATTATTACGCAGCGAAGCAAAAGTGATTTAATCGAAACGGTCCTTTTCAAAACAACAACACACGACAAATAGATAAAATAGAGCACAGGAGGTTTTTATAAATGGCTAGAAAGTTTCTTGTATTGGGCGAAGTTCGCGACGGTTCACTAAGAAATGTATCATTTGAAGCTATCGGTGCGGCTAAACTTGCTGCAGATGGCGGGGAAATCGTAGGTGTTTTAGTTGGTGGCAGTGTTAAAAATTTCGGTGATGAATTGATCCAGTATGGTGCGGACCGGGTTATTGCTGTAGAAAATGATCAATTGAAACAATATACTTCAGATGGTTATGCTCAAGGCTTGCTTGCAGTCATCGAGCAGGAAAAGCCAGAAGGGATTTTCTTTGGGCATACGGCCTTAGGAAAAGACCTTGCACCTAAATTGGCTGGAAAACTTGAATCAGGATTGATCTCCGATGTTACATCCATTGAAGAAGAAGGCGGAAATATCGTTTTCACCCGCCCGATATATTCTGGTAAAGCATTTGAAAGGAAAATTGTTACAGATGGCGTGATATTCGCGACAATCCGTCCGAACAATATTGAACCATTAGCGAAAGATGAGTCACGCTCTGGTGAGGTAACTACATTAAGTGTGGATATTAAGGATTTACGAACAATCATAAAAGATGTTGTTAGAAAAGCTAGTGAAGGGGTCGACCTTTCAGAAGCAAAAGTAATCATCGCAGGCGGCCGTGGCGTGA
Source organism: Peribacillus sp. SIMBA_075 (assembly GCF_046534585.1). Lineage (NCBI taxonomy): Bacteria > Bacillati > Bacillota > Bacilli > Caryophanales > Bacillaceae > Peribacillus > Peribacillus sp. SIMBA_075. The sequence goes on from NZ_JAWRYN010000007.1 coordinate 91,140, forward strand.
AAAGTGAAGATGGTTTTGAACCATTAAAAGAACTGGCACAAGTTCTTGGCGGAGCGGTAGGTGCTTCCCGCGGTGCATGTGATGCGGACTATTGCGATTACTCTTTGCAAATCGGGCAAACGGGTAAGGTCGTTACACCTGACCTTTATATCGCCTGCGGAATTTCTGGAGCGATCCAGCATTTAGCTGGGATGTCCAACTCAAAGGTTATCGTTGCCATCAACAAAGACCCGGAAGCCAATATATTCAATATAGCTGATTATGGAATTGTCGGGGACCTTTTCGAAGTTGTTCCATTACTGACTGAAGAATTCAAAAAACTAAAAGTTAACGCTTAATAGAAAAAAATGAAGGGGCAAGACATTGGGCAAAAGCCGATACATGTCTGGACCCTTCATTTTTTGGTGTTATTCGGCAAGGCTTGAGCCTGCATATTTACTCTTTTTTTGGACATCCTACCACTGAAGCAAAATATTGGCGTCGATTCTAGCAACGATGGTATACTGTCTTTAGTTATTGGAGTAAATTTGAGGAGGAAATATATATGGCTATTGTAAATGCAACTGACCAAACTTTCACTACAGATACTAACGAAGGTGTAGTTCTTGTCGATTTTTGGGCTCCATGGTGCGGACCTTGTAAAATGATCGCTCCTGTTCTTCAAGAGCTTGATACTGAAATTGGCGATACAGCGAAAATCGTAAAAGTGGATGTAGATGAAAACCAAGAAACAGCTGGGAAATTCGGTGTGATGAGCATCCCGACACTAATCGTCCTTAAAGACGGTGAAGTGGTGGATAAAGTGGTTGGTTTCCAACCTAAAGAAGCACTTGCTGAACTTATTGCAAAACACGCGTAATAGCAAGATAGCTAAAAAAAGCTTCAAGTCTACGGACTTGAAGCTTTTTTCGCTATCTTGATATATAATAATTGTAAAATGGGAGAACAGGAGGCTGAATGCATGAACCAACAAATAAAGAATAAACTTGCCCTTCTTCCCGATCAACCTGGTTGTTATTTAATGAAAGATCGTCAGGGAACAATCATATATGTAGGCAAAGCGAAAGTGTTGAAAAATCGTGTCCGTTCTTATTTCACGGGATCTCATGATGGAAAAACCTTGCGGCTGGTGAGTGAGATAGAGGATTTCGAATACATCGTAACCTCTTCCAATATCGAGGCTCTCATTTTAGAGTTGAACTTAATCAAAAAACATGATCCAAAATATAATGTCATGCTTAAGGATGATAAGACGTATCCTTTCATCAAGCTGACGGCGGAACGGCATCCACGGCTAATTATTACGCGTAAAGTCAAAAAAGATAAAGGGAAATATTTCGGTCCATATCCGAATGCTTTTGCAGCCAACGAAACGAAAAAATTGCTCGATCGCATCTATCCCCTTAGAAAATGCAATACCTTACCGGATCGCGTGTGTCTTTATTATCACCTTGGCCAGTGTCTGGCCCCATGTGTATATGATGTTGAGGAACAGGAATATAAAAAAATGGTGGATGATATCAACCGGTTTTTGAATGGCGGACATACTGAGATAAAAAAAGAGCTGACTGAAAAAATGCTAGAGGCATCAGAGGAGCTCGATTTCGAGAGGGCCAAGGAGTATCGTGACAAAATTGCCCACATCGATATTACGATGGAGAAGCAGAAAATGATGACGACCGATTTCATCGACAGGGATGTATTTGGGTTTGCCTATGATAAAGGCTGGATGTGCGTTCAGGTATTTTTTGTCCGACAGGGTAAATTGATCGAAAGGGATGTTTCACTTTTTCCTGTCTATGATGAACCGGAACAGGAGCTTCTTACATTCCTCGGTCAGTTTTACGAGATTACCAACCACTTTAAACCAAAGGAAATCCTGCTGCCTGAGTCAGTGGATGCTGAAATGGCCGAAGGTCTGCTAGGTGTCAAAACGATTCACCCGAAACGGGGATCGAAAAAAGACATGCTTAAATTGGCGAATGAAAATGCCTCCATCGCCCTTCAGGAAAAATTTTCATTGATTGAACGGGATGAAGAAAGAACGATCAATGCGGTGGAAAACCTCGGGAACCAATTAGGGATCTACACCCCGCATCGAATTGAAGCTTTCGACAACTCGAATATCCAGGGAAGTGACCCTGTTTCCGCATTAGTCGTGTTCATTGATGGGAAACCGGAAAAAAGGGAGTACCGTAAATATAAGATCAAAACGGTCCAGGGACCTGATGATTATGAATCGATGCGTGAAGTGGTCAGAAGAAGGTATTCACGAGTATTGAAAGAAGGGCTGCCGCTTCCGGACTTAATCATCATTGATGGAGGAAAGGGACATGTGGAAGCTGTAAGGGATATTTTGGAGAATGAATTAGGCCTTGATATACCACTTTCAGGTCTCATTAAGGATGAAAAGCATAGGACTTCACAATTAATGATTGGAAATCCGCTTGAACTCGTACCTCTTGATTCACGGAGCCAGGAATTTTATCTATTGCAAAGAATTCAGGATGAGGTGCATCGGTTCGCGATTACGTTTCATCGCCAGCTACGCGGGAAAAACGCCGTTCACTCCCAGCTTGATGATATTCCGGGAGTCGGGGAAAAGCGGAGGAAGCAATTATTAAGGCATTTTGGGTCATTGAAGAAAATCAAAGAGGCCACGGCCGAGGAAATCATGGAAGCTGGCATGCCAAAAGGGGTAGCAGAGGGAATCGTTAGAAAATTACAAGAATAATCTTGCTGCAGGCAATTCTCTATGCTATGATAAGAAGGAATTTTTAACTAGACAACTTAAAAGTGCTGATAGAGGTGCGGAATTCAAGAGTAAAAACCTGGAGAAGTATGAGCTTCCATGAAAGGTTTTGAAAGGGGATGACGCCGAAGGAAGACAAGACTCATACCTTGTTTTTCTGGTCTGACATTTAATAAATGGCGGATTGTCAGGGTTTATGCCCTGGAGAGCTATCTCACTGTGTTTACAGTATTGGATATGTGATCACAGCAATGAGATATTTCTCATTGCTTTTTTTATTGCCTAAAAAGGTAGAGAGGGTGCATTAGGATGGCATTAATCGTTCAAAAGTTCGGCGGGACATCCGTCGGAAGCGTAGAAAAAATAAAAAATGTTGCCAATAGGGTAATCGAGGAAGTGAAGAATGGAAATGAGGTAGTCGTCGTTGTTTCAGCTATGGGGAAAACCACGGATCAATTGGTTTCCATGGCCCGGGATATTTCCGGAACACCGAGCAAGAGGGAAATGGATATGCTATTGACTACGGGGGAACAGGTCACGATATCCCTGTTAACGATGGCATTGATTGAAGAGGGACATGAAGCCATTTCTTACACTGGCTGGCAGGCTGGCATGCAAACGGAATCCGTTCATGGGAATGCCCGGATTTTAAACATCGATGCCACGAGGATTCAAGCTCAGCTCCAGGAGAAGAAAATTGTGGTCGTTGCCGGTTTCCAGGGGAACGATGCAAATGGGGAAATCACGACCTTAGGACGAGGCGGTTCCGATACGACGGCAGTTGCCATCGCTGCAGCGCTGAATGCGGATAGATGCGATATTTATACGGATGTAACGGGTGTTTTCACTACGGATCCACGCTACATAAAAGCCGCGCGTAAACTCCAATCCATTTCTTATGATGAGATGCTGGAACTTGCCAACCTAGGGGCGGGCGTCCTTCATCCAAGGGCTGTAGAATATGCAAAAAATTATCAAATTCCGCTAGAAGTCCGTTCGAGCATGGAGAGAGAATCAGGAACGATCATTGAGGAGGAAGCAACTATGGAAGAAAACTTAATTGTACGCGGCATTGCTTTTGAAGACAGTATTACAAGGGTCACAATATATGGATTGCCCCAATCACTTGGTGCATTATCCACAATTTTCACGACACTTGCGAAAAACCGGATTAATGTGGACATCATCATTCAAAGCATGACAGCCGAGGATACGACCAATCTATCATTTTCCACAAAAAGTGAAGATACGCAAGCGGCCTTGATCGTACTGGAAAACAATAAGGAACAATTGTCATTCGACCGAGTCGAAACGGAGGGCGGATTGGCCAAGGTGTCCATCGTCGGATCTGGTATGGTTTCCAATCCAGGAGTGGCTGCCGAGATGTTTGAAGTGATGGCCAATACAGGCATCCAAGTGAAAATGGTCAGCACATCTGAAATTAAAGTCTCGACTGTCGTCAATGAAAAGGAAATGGTGAAGGCGGTCGAATCTCTTCATGAAGCATTTAAACTTGGGCAGCATGCAAATGTGCTAGCTTGAGAGTAAGGAGTCCAATAAAAAACAGACTTCCGGTAAAAAGGGTAAGTCTGTTTTAAGGGCTCATTAGATTTGATCTCTGGGATCCCATTGAATGGTGAATATCACTTTTTTTGCGCGGCGTTTGATTTCTTCCGTTGATTCGCTTAGGCACTTTTTTTGCAGTGTAAACTGCTCGGCAAGGAAACCGGCTTCAAGTTGGAAGTGACAGTCAGGATGTAAATCCATACGGCGGCTGATTATTTCACCCGTCAGTGATAATTCCATCTGGTTTTTCGTATACTTCATGATTTCCAGGGTGCCCCATCCCGCGCTCTGGAAAAATTCAATAACTTCTTGATCGCCATTTAATGGGAATTTACGTGCTAACTGTTTACCTGCCCAATAGAGGATTTGATTAGAGTCTTTTCCGAGAATATCGTTCAATAGAACTTCTCTGATTAATTCGTATCCGAAAGCTGGAACTTGGAATTCTTCAGTTTGAATTTCCTCAGCTGGAATCTCTTCTTCTATCGCAGCAGCAATATTTTTTTTCATAGTTTATCGCCTCTTTCTGTTAATCTATTATAAACGTTTTTCTTTTGCAAATTATACTGTTTTTTATTTATTTAAATATCAATTGGGAAAAAATGATAAATTATACCGAGATATTAATAGTTTAATTAGTAATTTCTCCAAAATATCTTCTTGATGAATAAAAAATAGACAATTTAATCCAATAAAATCTATTCTGAAAAAGAGAATTCTTGTATCCGTTTTCTTGACGCACATAGAAGTCAGGAGTAAAATGGACATGTCACATAATTGTAAACGGAAGTATAGGGGAGTTTTCTGACTCTATACTTTATTTTCACGCGGAGATAAAAGGTAGCCACCAGTTTATCTTTGCATGATTTTTCACAAATTAAGGGGGGGCACTTAGTGGCAAAAAATCGTGAGTTTGGGAATCGTAGACTTCATTCACTACTTGGAGTTATTCCGATCGGGCTGTTCTTGTTGGAGCATTTAGTTACCAACTATATGGCAACAAAGGGACCGGAATCATTTAATTCAGCAGCACATTTCTTAGAAAGCATACCGTTTCGTTATTTCCTGGAAATCTTCATCATTTTCTTACCTTTGATTTATCATGCTGTTTACGGGATTTATATCGCGTTCACGGCTAAAAATAATTTGGGTAGATTTGGGTTTTTCCGAAATTGGATGTTCTTTTTACAACGTCTAAGCGGAATCATTACGTTGATTTTCCTTGTTTGGCATGTATGGTCAACTAGGATCCAAGTAGCTATGGGTACAGAGGTTGACTTTGACATGATGGCAGAGATTTTCTCTAATCCATTTATGATTGCATTTTATTTAGTTGGGGTCATTTCGACAATTTTCCACTTCTCAAATGGATTATGGTCATTTGCAGTGAGCTGGGGTCTGACAATTTCACCTAAATCACAAAAAATCATGACTTACGTTACTTTGATCATTTTCGTTCTTCTTTCTTATGTTGGAGTAAGTGCAATTTTCGCTTTCGTATAAGAAGATGGAGTTCATTTATAATTGTTAGGAAAAACATAGCTTTGCTAATGGAAATAAGGGAGTGACAGAATTGGGTAAAGGTAAAATTATTATCGTAGGTGGAGGTCTAGCTGGGTTAATGGCTACGATCAAAGCAGCAGAGCTGGGACAACAGGTTGATTTATTTTCTTTAGTACCTGTTAAACGCTCTCACTCAGTTTGTGCCCAAGGCGGAATCAATGGGGCAGTAAATACAAAAGGTGAAGGGGATTCTCCATTTATCCACTTTGACGATACAGTTTATGGCGGAGACTTCTTGGCTAACCAACCGCCGGTTAAAGCGATGTGCGATGCAGCACCGTCAATCATCCATATGTTTGACCGTATGGGCGTTATGTTCAACCGTACTCCTGAAGGTCTTCTTGATTTCCGTCGTTTCGGTGGTACTCAACATAGCCGTACAGCATTCGCTGGTGCAACGACTGGTCAGCAATTACTTTACGCATTGGACGAGCAGGTTCGCCGTTATGAAGTTGAAGGCCTTGTAACGAAATATGAAGGCTGGGAATTCCTTGGAGCCGTTATCGATGATGATCAAACGGCACGCGGTATCGTAGCTCAAAACCTGACTTCAATGGAAATCAAATCATTCCCTGGCGACGCAGTCATCATGGCGAGCGGCGGCCCTGGAATCATTTTCGGTAAATCGACTAACTCAATGATCAATACAGGCTCAGCAGCCTCCATCGTTTATCAACAAGGTGTAAATTATGCAAATGGTGAGTTCATTCAAATTCACCCAACAGCAATCCCTGGAGATGACAAACTTCGTCTAATGAGTGAATCCGCTCGTGGTGAAGGTGGACGTATCTGGACATATAAAGACGGAAAACCTTGGTATTTCCTTGAAGAAAAATACCCTGCTTACGGTAATCTAGTACCTCGTGATATCGCGACTCGTGAAATTTTCGACGTATGTATGAACATGAAGCTTGGTATTAATGGAGAAAACATGGTTTACCTGGATCTATCTCATAAAGATCCTAAATTACTTGATATTAAACTTGGCGGAATCATTGAAATCTACGAGAAATTCATGGGTGAAGACCCTCGTAAAGTTCCAATGAAAATTTTCCCTGCCGTTCACTATTCCATGGGCGGACTTTGGGTTGATTATGACCAAATGACTAACATTAAAGGTTTATTCGCTGCAGGTGAGTGTGACTACTCTCAACATGGCGGTAACCGTCTTGGTGCGAACTCACTTCTTTCTGCAATTTTTGGTGGTTCAGTCGCTGGACCGAATGCCGTTAAATATATTGAAGGCCTTGATAAAACTTCAGAATCCATTCCTGCTTCATTGTTTGAAGGCTACGAAAAACAACAACAGGAAAAATGGAATGATGTCATGTCTCTTGATGGTAACGAAAATGCTTACGTCCTGCACAAAGAACTTGGTGAGTGGATGACACAGCATGTTACTGTAGTTCGTTACAATGACAAGCTGAAAGAAACGGATAACAAGATTCTTGAGTTGATGGAACGTTACAAGAAAATTAACATCAATGACACGGCAAAATGGAGTAACCAAGGAGCTGCATTCACTAGACAGCTGCAAAACATGATGCAATTGGCTCGTGTAATCACAATTGGTGCGTTAAACCGTGATGAAAGCCGCGGAGCACATTACAAACCTGATTTCCCAGAACGTAATGATGATGAATTCATGAAAACGACAATGGCAACATTCAAAGGCTTGGATCAAGCACCTGAATTCCATTATGAAGATATTGATGTATCACTGATCGCACCGCGTAAACGTGATTACACTACGAAACATTAAAGAGGGGGAGCAAAAAAATGGTTGAAACTAAATCTGAGACTAAAACAGTCCGTTTTATAATCACTCGTCAAGATACACCGGATTCAGCTCCTTATGATGAGGAATTTGAATTAGCGTACCGTCCGAATATGAATGTAATTTCCGCTCTTATGGAAATTCGTCGTAATCCGGTAACTGTACAAGGCAAGCACACTACAGCAATCGCATGGGATATGAACTGTCTTGAAGAAGTATGTGGTGCTTGTTCAATGGTTATCAATGGTAAACCAAGACAATCATGTACAGCTCTTATCGATCAATTGGAGCAGCCGGTTCGTCTTGCTCCAATGCGTACCTTCCCTGTTGTTCGTGACCTTCAAGTCGATCGCAGCCGTATGTTCGACTCATTGAAAAAGGTAAAAGCATGGATTCCAATCGATGGAACGTACAATCTTGGACCAGGACCGCGTATGCCAGAAAAGAAACGTCAATGGGCATATGAATTGTCTAAATGCATGACTTGCGGTGTTTGTTTGGAAGCCTGTCCGAACGTGAACAGCAATTCAGACTTCATGGGACCACAACCATTATCACAAGTTCGTTTATTCAACGCACATCCAACTGGTGCAATGAATAAAGCGGAACGTTTAAATACAATCATGTCCGATGGAGGACTTGCAAACTGCGGTAACTCACAAAACTGTGTGCAGTCTTGCCCTAAAGGAATTCCATTAACGACTTCGATTGCAGCATTGAACCGTGATACTGCCATTCAACAATTCCGTAACTTCTTTGGAAGCGACGAAGTTTAAAAATGAAAATGAAAGAACCTGTATCTATTTTGATATGGGTTCTTTTTTTTCTTTGTTTTTACATTTGGGTGAATTCAATACTTGAACGATAGGGACCGATAGCCAAATCCATAAAAGATGATAGCTTTGCAAGCGCTCTGAAAAAAGCTAAGATCAAAGTGTGAATGGAGAATTGGAGGAGGAAATCGGCCACACCCATTGACATCGGCCTCCTGCAAAGGATGCTCGTTATGATTAGTGACGTGAGCAATAATCAAAATAAACAGCTTTCAATAGAAAACCCTTTTCATTATCGTTGTTTTCTTATAAAATGAGTGAATAGTCATTCATATTCGAAAGGGAGTGCACAAGTTGAACAGAATATCATATATCGATAATATAACCGAGTGGATCAATGATTTTTCCTTTAAACATGAGATTAAGGTTCGCTTTTCGGAAACGGATATGTTTAGGCACTTGAATAACACGATTCCTTTTACTTATTTTGAAGAAGCGCGGATTGAATATTTCCAGAGCATGGGTTTTATGAAGGATTGGACCTCGGCTGAAGGTGGTGAGATGCCGGTTGTTGCAGATCTACAATGTGATTACCTGAAGCAGGTGTTTTTCAATGATCAATTGACAATTCATGTGAAAGCTGACCATATCGGAAAATCTTCTGTAGATATACATTATATGGGAAGCAAACACGATGGTTCAATTTGTTTCACGGGCAGGGGAACGATTGTCCAGGTCTCCAAAGCCACCGGAAAGCCGATACCTTGGACAGAAGAGATGAAGCGGTCGTTGTTGCATACAGAGCTTGAACATACCTAAAAATATTTCGATTTAGACAAGTAAAAGAGTCACTCCATTGCCCCGGCCAACATACTATATCTTGACTAAATAGACACCCACTCCGGGTTTTATGCTGGTGAAGGCAAGGAGGGTAACATTACTTGAAGGAGAACGAATTCACTCATAAGCCACTACTCACCAAAAGAGAAAAAGAAGTATTTGAGTTACTAGTACAAGACAAAACAACAAAAGAAATCGCAGGTGAATTGTTTATTAGCGAAAAAACAGTTCGAAACCATATTTCGAATGCGATGCAGAAGCTTGGAGTTAAAGGACGTTCGCAGGCAGTCATAGAACTCCTTCGTATGGGGGAACTTAAGCTTTAATGTGTTGACTCTTAATAAAGACTTATAAATATTTCTCTCCCGTCTAGTTGGCAGCATATAAGGAAGGCCAAAACAATTTGGTTGTTTTGACTTCTTTGGATGCTGCTTATTTTTATGAAGGGGGTTTCATTATGGATTCCGGACAATCAATCTTGAAAATCATTTCACTTTCATCCAAAATGGTAGTATGATAAGTTTCATGAAGTGGTGGGGAGCTGTGTGTATGGATGAAGAGAAGCAGGTTGCTTATGTAGCCGATATTGAGAGGGAATTGCGCTATGTATCGTCATGGATTAAGCAAAGGGGACGGGAAATTCTCAATGATTATAAAATTACCATTCCTCAATTCCTGGCTTTGCAATGGCTTTTTGAAGCAGGCGACATGACGATTGGCGAATTGTCCACGAAGATGTTTCTCGCCTTCAGCACAACGACGGATCTGATTGACCGCATGGAGAAACATCAGCTTGTTAAGCGTGTCAAAGATGAAAAGGACCGGCGTGTGGTTCGTATTCACCTTCTTGACGAAGGGGAACGGATTATCGAAGAAGTGATTAATAAACGGCAGCAGTACTTGAGTGGCGTATTAGTCAATTTCAACGAATCTGACATCGTGTCCCTCCGAGGGATTTTAGCAAAACTACATCAAGAAATGAAAGAAAAATGAGGCGAGTTTTTTGAAACAACCGATAGGCATCATTGATTCAGGGGTAGGCGGCTTGACAGTAGCTAAAGAAGTCATGCGCCAGCTTCCAAATGAAAATATAATTTACTTAGGTGATACAGCAAGATGCCCTTATGGGCCGAGGACCAAAAAAGATGTCCAAACCTTCACATGGCAAATGACGAGGTTCCTGATGAAGAAGGATATAAAAATGCTGATCATCGCTTGCAATACGGCGACTGCAGCTGTACTGGATGAAATCAGGGCAATACTTCCGATTCCTGTATTGGGTGTCATCCATCCTGGGGCAAGGGCGGCATTGAAAGTTTCTGATTCCTTGCATATTGGCGTTATTGGTACGGAAGGCACGGTAAAAAGCAAAGCTTATGACGACGCACTTGCTTCCATCAATTCCGATGTGAAAGTAGATAGTTTAGCATGCCCGAAATTTGTCCCAATCGTGGAAAGCGGGGAGTTTCAAGGGGGTATCGTCAATAGGGTCGTGGCACAAACCTTGAACCCGCTGAAGAAAACGAAGATCGACACATTGATTCTTGGCTGTACCCATTATCCACTGCTGGGGCCTGTAATCTCTTCCTATATGGGGGATGGAGTACAAGTCATTTCCTCTGGGGAAGAGACGGCCCGTGAGGCAAGTGTCATTTTGGATTATTATAAATTAATCAATAAAAGCAAGCTCCGTCCGGTTCATCGCTTTTATACTACCGGTTCAAGAGATATGTTTGGTTCTATCGCATCGAGCTGGCTCGGTATTCATACCGATACAATCGAAACAATTAAAATTGATCACCTATAAGGCTTCCATTTGGAAGTCTTTTTTTCGTGAAGCGGAAAAATGAAAAAGCATACCGTTTTGTATATAGCTACAAACCTTGATGGATATAACGCCAGAAAAGAATGAAGCATAAGTAGGATTGAAGGGACAGAAGGGGAAGCGGACAATGGATACGGTGATTATGGGAAATAAGGCATATTAACAGATTCATCCACTGGCAGAAGGCCCGAAATCCCGTTGAAGGCTTACAAACATGCAGCAGTACGGGCAAATTGCCTAGCTCGATTATCAGAGCGGAAAATAATTGGTCTATTTTCCCTTAGGGCTCGTATAAATAGGAGTACAAACTGTCCTAGGAGTGATTTTATGTCCAATAAATCAAAAGTAACAATGGCTGTGACCATTCTGGCATCTTCTTTTTGGCTTTCGGGATGCGGATTATTTGGCGGTGAAGAGAAAAAGGAAATTGATCCACCAAAGGATATTTCATTAGTCGATGATGAATCTTCATTAAAAGAAAAGAATGATGAAGAAAAGCCTGCAACAGATGGAGAAAAAGGCGCTGGTGCTGTTGAATCGAAAACAGTGAAGACAGAGTTATATTTAATTGATAAAAGTGGGTATGTGGTTCCACAGACATTGGAACTTCCTAAATCGGAAGCCGTCGCCAAACAGGCGCTTGATTACCTTGTCGATAACGGTCCAGTCACGGATAAACTTCCGAATGGGTTCAGGGCGGTCATTCCTGCCGATACCCAAATAAGCGTAAACATTAAAGATGGAGTGGCTGTAGCGGACTTTTCGCCGGAGTTCAAAAACTATCAAAAAGAGGATGAACTTAAAATCCTTCAAGCCATTACATGGACCCTGACGCAATTCGACTCGGTCGATAAAATCCAAATGAGAATAAATGGGGAAGATATTTCCGAAATGCCGGTCAATGGCACACCGATAGATGAGAATATCTCAAGATCTTCAGGAATCAATATCGATACGAGTGACGTGGTCGACATTTCGAATTCCAAAGCACTGACCGTTTATTATGTAGGCGGTGACGAGGAGTACTCCTATTATGTTCCGGTAACACGCCGGATCAGCGAAACGGTGTCTGATAATGTAACAGCTGCCGTCCAAGAGTTAACGAAGAGTCCTTCGGGTTCTAACTTGCAAACGGGGTTCATGAGTGATGTAGCTTTACTTGACAAACCTAAAGTGGCAGAAGGTAAGGTCAGCCTCAACTTCAATGAAAATATCCTTGGAAGTTTTAAAGAGAAAAAGGTGTCACAAGAAGTCCTTGATGCTTTGGTCCTTTCTTTAACTGAACAGAAAGGAATTGAAAGCGTTGAAGTACAAGTGCAGGGCAGCGCCGATATTCTTAATGAGGAAGGTAAGAAACTATCTGAACCAGTGGTCCGTCCAGAGAAAGTCAACACAGGTAGCTTTTAAAGAACGATCTTATATGGATATAGCACAAGGAGGCAGCCAGCAGCTGCCTCTTATTCTTTTTTATCACCAATAACAATAGTCTAATGGTTACATTCTTTTTGCATGCTTAGCCCCTTGCTTAAATGTTCATAGAAAAATCCAATTAACCATTGTTTAGGTTGAAAGGTATTTCCACCAAACATTCTCTCTTCGTTAAAAAGTTTTTACATAAATAAAATTTTAAAAGAAAAAAATACCTTGTAATAATGTAATTCATTAGGGGGAATCTTTAACATAAGTGAAAAATTACAACGTTAGATTTCCTTATGACTATTAAATTTTCCTCCAAATTCTATATGGCCGGACTAATTCTTTTGAAAAATGGACACTTCCGGGCTAAACAGATAACTTCTGATACCCTTGTGCTTAATTCTCTGCTGCATCCCCGAGTGCTAAAGAGCTTCAATGATCTTCCTTCCTGAAACTTTATGATTTTTTTAAAGGTATTCCGAAGTTCTAGACAGAATCTAAGTTTTAACATTGAAATTGAAGCTTGAAAATGCAGGTTAATCTTCTTCTGTTTAAATCTCTCTTTTTTAACAGTCATGCGAAAGCGCCCGGTGTTCGATCGACCTAAATTGATTGTGTAATTCACGCAGGTGGCGGCACTAGGACAGGTACCATTAAAGAAGCCTTCGTCGCTTTGGCTGCTTGTTTTAAAAATTGCAGGAGAACTGGCAGTATTTCAGCTGAAAATTTCTGGCTTCTGCAATTTTCGGGGTTATTGCAGAAGCGGGAGTTGTGGTAGACTGAAATTATCTGGAAGATTCAGCGGCCCTTGTGATATGAATCTCATCATGACAGGCAGCGGTGAATTCATTCAATCGCAGGGAACTGGAGAAAAAACGGCTTTTACATATAACGAGTTACAGCTATTTCTTTCTAAGCTCAAAAAGAGCCTTGCTAGAAAAGCTCTTGAATCCATAGCCGAAAAATACAAAAAGGGTGAAATGAAAAATGAAGTCAGTAATCATTGCAACGAAAAATAAAGGGAAAGCAAAGGAATTTGAAAGCTTGTTCTCTGCTAAAGGGTATGAAGTCAAAACGCTTCTTGATGTACCGGATGCACCGGATGTGGAGGAAACAGGTACAACTTTTGAAGAAAATGCGATCCTGAAAGCAGAGGCCATCGCCCATCGGCTAGGCCACTTTGTCATTGCGGATGATTCCGGATTGATTGTAGATGCATTGGATGGCCGTCCGGGCGTATATTCTGCGCGCTATGCTGGAGAGTCCAAGAGTGATGAAGCGAACACGGAAAAAGTCCTTAGGGAACTGGAAGGCGTGCCGGAAGAGGAAAGAACGGCGAGATTTTATTGCGCCTTGGCACTTGCGTCGCCCTACCAGGAAACGATTACTGTATCGGGGACGATGGAGGGCTTGATTACCGAACAGCCTTCAGGAACGAATGGATTTGGTTATGATCCAATCTTTTTTGTTAAAGAGCAGGGCAAAACAAACGCCGAATTGACAAAAGAGGAAAAAAACCAAATCAGCCACCGTGCCCACGCATTGAGGGCGCTAGATGAAAGGCTTGATCTATTTCTAAAAAGGGAAGAAGGAATGTGACGATGAAAGTGCTAATAATGAGTGACAGTCATGGCTTAACTCATGAAATCAGCATGATAATCGACCGTCATAAACAAGAAGTTGCTGCCATGATCCATTGCGGTGATTCAGAGTTGGAAAGAAATGATCCTTACATGTCGGAGTTTTTGGCCGTTGGCGGGAATTGCGACTATGATTCGGCATATCCGGATGATATTGTGGAGAACATCTCAGGCAAGCGTTTTTTCATTACGCATGGACACCTCTATAACATAAATATGACCTTGATGAATTTAGCGTATAAAAGTGAAGAGGCTGAAGCGGATATTATTTGTTTTGGTCATTCCCACGCTGCAGGTTCCGAATTGATTGACGGCAAGCTCTTCATCAACCCGGGAAGCATACGCCAGCCGCGGGGACGAAAAGAGAAAACCTACGCCATTTTGGAAATGGGAACAGACCAACTTGCAATCACCTATTATGACCTTGAAGGAAAAATCGTTGAGAAACTAAGAAATGTTTATCAAATGGGATGACTTCATGTATAATAACCAGGAAGCGTTTTTCCCCGCTTCCTGGTTCATGAAAAAAAGAAAAAACTTTTTATGAAAAACCGTTGACTTTCTTTTTATATCCTACTATAATAAGAGGTGTCCTAAGGGAACAGTTAAGGTAATACATAAGTTTTACCGCAACTTATATCATAAACGTCTCAGTAGCTCAGCTGGATAGAGCAACGCCCTTCTAAGGCGTCGGTCGGGAGTTCGAATCTCTCCTGGGACACTAACAAAGCGGTTATAAAGCCCGCTACGACAACCTTCTATATCGTTTAGTGAAACGGTCAGTATAACGGTCATGTAAGAAATTACACCGTATATCGACTTACATTACTAACGATATAGGAGGTTTTTTCGTATGACCAAAAGAAAAGGATTATTAGATGTTAAAGTAGACGTAAGAGGGTTATTAGAGGAATTACCCGTTTCCAATTCTGCCGCTTCAAAAGCTAGGACTGAACAGCCTGCTATTCTAAGTGACTCCATCTTGATTTCAAACGCTCTAGACGTCATTACAAGGCAAATGAAGGTGAGTGGTAATAGAAGCCGTACTATAAGTGATTATGTAATGTGTCAGTCAGTATACAAACACTTTTGTGAAGTATCAACAGTTCTTAAAAGCCAAAGTTCGTCATTCTTGAAATAAATGGTAGTTGGTGAAATTTAACTGTTGATTTGATGGCTCAAATGTTAAGTCATCACGAGAGACACGTTCTTCACCTTTTTTGTCCCGTGCAGTGGATTTGTTAAGATAACATCGAAGTTAGAATATCTTGAACCATCTATTTTGTCTAAAGCTTTCCAAGGAGAACTTGGAACAAATGACCCAAGTGAAGAAAATGCTATTGAAATTTTAAAAGAATTGCTACAGAACAAGCTAAAAAATTGTAAGAAGGCATCCATTTAAATAGTGGATGTTTTTTTATTGTATCAATAGAGAAAGTTGTTTCTAAAGTAGGAGTGCGAGTGTCATTGTATTGGATTAATACTTGAATGATGTAATATACTGGCCAGCCTAACGGTGATGTCATTGAGCCTATATAGGTGTTTCATAGGAATGCTTGCCAAATGGTTTGAGTATTTGTTAGCCGTAATTCTAACCCGCCTCAAAATATTATATTACTAGTATTGCAATGAGTATTATACTAAGTTATAATAAAAATCACGATTACGGTCTAAGTTCGAAAAGTGACCGTTTTGTACTGAACTGAAGAAAAACAGCGATACGTCTCAGTAGCTCAGCTGGATAGAGCAACGCCCTTCTAAGGCGTCGGTCGGGAGTTCGAATCTCTCCTGGGACACTAACAGAAAAAAGTCAAAACCTTTTAAGGTTTTGGCTTTTTTACTTTTTCTGAGCTGTTTTAAGTTAACGAGGGAATATGGAATGAACGTAGAAAGGATGCATTTCCTTTTGCATCCATTGAATTAATATTGGTTGTATGCAGAAAAGAAGTTTTTTATTTCGTATTTATCGCAGGTGGATGATCTTTTATGTCGAACTTGTTATGAATAAGGAGATGTTTAAATGAATAAAGATAGATTATTCAAGTTCATTCAAACTTCCACTCGGGGCAATTTCTTTTCAGTCGAAATATCCGAAGATGGAACTAAGGTAGTCCAATTAGCCAAGGAGCTAGAAAAAGAGGGAAGAATCAAGTTGAGGGAATGCTCGCGAAAAGAACAAGGTGTTTATCTGGAAGGAATACTTAAGTTTGTGCCAAGCTAATACTTAATAAGCTTTAACAAAGGACTTATACTACGAATTTCATATGCCCCATAGAAAAAAGGATCCAATCATGGATGCTTCGAACTGCAGACAAACTCGATGAAAATCGAGTTTGTCTGCAGTTTTTTTTAGGGTTTGTACAATTTGAACGTTACCTCAAGGCACTCGCTTTCCGCGGGCGGTCCGCCCTTGGCGCCTTTGTGCCTGCGGGTCTCACCACCCGCCCCGCGGAAAGCGAGCATCTGGAGGGGAAATCAACAACAACTCACTACCTGGTAAATAGCAACAAAGTATGTGAAAACAGCCTTTAGATAAGATAGATGAAGGCTATATTTCGACATTTACGCTCCACCATTATTAAGTGCATTATAGCGGAATAGTACCAGGGGGATCATTAACTTGATTGAATGGTGAAAGGTCCATCTCCCAGCTCCCTGAAAATTTGTTCACTATCCCTGCCACCCTCGTTTTATGAATCCCTTCCGACTTTAAGAATGCTGGTATAATTCGTATATCCTTTGGTGCAATTATAAAAAAATCCGTAAAAACATTGACATATTACAAACAAATTAATATTATGTTTAGTATATTATAAACTTTATGAGGAAGTGTTTGGTTTTATGAAGGACGCTGAAATGTTTTGGAGCGCATCCCAAGATGAGCTTAAACAAGGGTATATCGAAGAAGGGAGCCAGTATATTTGTTTACTGTGCGGACTTGCAATTGAAAAGGGAATAGTATATCCGGAAGATGGGGTTCTTTATGAAGCTGAGAGGTATATGAGGATTCATATTGAGCGTGCACATCGTTCCGTTTTTGAATACTTGATTGATCTGGATAAAAAACTTACAGGTCTTACGGACCACCAAAATCGCCTTCTTCGCCTTTTTTACCAGGGGAAGAATGATGCTGAGGTTCAGGAGGAAATGGGGATTGGAAGCTCTTCCACAATTCGTAACCATCGCTTTGTGTTGAAAGAGAAAGAGCGGCAGGCTAAGTTGTTTTTAGCCATGATGGAACTTTTGAAAGATAAAGATGAATATGCGCCGGCGTTCATCCCCCTTCATCAAAAAGCAAGGATGGTCGATGATCGTTATAACGTTACCGAGGATGAAAAGATTACTGTGCTGAAAAAGTATTTCCCTAAAGGCAGTCAGGGTGGATTAAAGTCTTTCCCGCCAAAAGAAAAACAAAGGCTAATCATTCTCCTGGAAATTACGAAGCGTTTTGAAAATGAGCGAAAATACGAAGAAAAAGAAATCAATCAAATATTGGGTGCCGTTTATCATGATCATGTTCTATTGAGAAGATATTTAATAGAATATGGATTTTTGGATAGGAAGCCTGATGGAGGCCAGTATTGGCTGAAAAAATGATGACTGGAGGCAAGGAAGATGGATCGTAAAAAAGAATTGAAGCAATTATATAAAGAAACGAAGGTTGAAGCGGGTGTATACCAAATAAGAAATACGGTAAATAATAAAATCTTTATCGGGAGCACCAGAAATTTAAAGACGTTGAAGGGTAAACAATTTGAATTGGAAATGGGAACGAACACCAATAAAGTTCTGCAAGGTGAATGGAATCAATATGGGAAAGAAGCTTTTTCTTTTGAGATACTGGAGGTATTGAAGCCGAAAGAAACAGGATTTTTCGATGCAAAACGCGAATTGAAAAAACTTGAAGAAGTGTGGATGGAAAAAATACAGCCATATGAGGAACGGGGATACAATAAAGTGAAATCAAACTGACTTATTTCTCCGAATTCCTGGTTCTCGATTTAGCGTTAACACATCTCGTCTCATAATGTAAATTAGATGAATTACGTATTATTAAAGCTGATGGTAATATTTAGTGTTTACGATTAGGTGGTGCTGGGACGGAAAATGGAGATGGATATTTAAGAGCAAAAAAAAGGGTGGAAAACCTTAAGGCATTTTCATTCATTTAACGGTGTCACCTATTGTCGGATCCTGGTTATTGGTGGTTCTTTTATCCATTTGGAGGGTGGAGGATTGGAGTTCTGGTGCATGGCATAGCAACCCTTTGCACATGGGAGCTTTACGTCTTTAGTGGGAAGATAGAAAGATAAGAGAATACATGGAAAAGGATAAAAAGGACAGCTGAAAATGGGATATTCAAAATAGGGAGTCATTATGGCTCTTTTTTTCGTGGGAAGATAATTATGATATCTCACTTGTTGTTAGTTTTTAAATGGTTTAAGCTATTAGTGAGGGGTCCTGTTTGTAAAACTTAGGGGGAACCCTTGAAGGACCTTCTCTAAATACATCATTTTTAGGAGTTGCGAATGAAAAAAATAGGATGGACCATAACGGGGATAGGGACAATCATTGCACTGGGTGCCTTGCTTTATCCTTTGGATGTTATTGATAAAACACAATGTATATATTTATTGCTTGGCGGCGCAGGCCTAATGTTTGTCGGGTCTATGTTCAGGGCTATGTCGTTCCTTAAGAGATGACTGATAATGAGAGGCCCGAGTCCTGAAGGCGGCGGATTAAGATGTGTTACGAGTCTTTCACATCAGTTACATAAGAATCGATTCAAAAATGTTCAATTAAGGTGATGACATGGAGAAAAATCAATTGAAATATGCTCAGCAGCATCTGGCTAATGAACGCACCTTTTTGGCGTGGATAAGAACGGTGATTGCGATAGTGGGGGTTGGCTTTCTCACGACGAGCCTGCATTTTACGATTGGTGTGCATCGGGATGCCCGAATAGACTTGATCAGTATCATACTGGGGATGTTTGCATGTGCATTGGGCCTTGTGATTACGGTGCTGGCGACGTTCGGTTATCTGCAGAAGAAGCGGCAAATCAATGAAGGGACGTTTCGGCCCTCGAGTGCGCACGTAATTCTCATCGCTGTTTTTATGGTCATATTGTTATCGATCATTATTTTATATTTTCTGTCCATAAAAGTATAACGCTCTGCCCTATCCTATATAGGGCAGTTTTTTAGTTTCTGCTATTTACTTATTCTAACACCACCATGGGAAGATTCCTTCCGTTTATTAGCTGCAATAAAAAAACAGAAGCTTGAAAAACTCTGAATTACATTATGGTTGGGCAAGAGTAAGAAAAACCTTGTTAAAAGATTTCATGCAGTACGAACACCTCAGTTTCAGTGAATTCTAGGCTTTACGGGAAATATATATCTTCGGAAAATCGTCTCGGAGTAGCTGGAAAATCAATCATGATTTCCAAGTCATGTCATTTATCTACCTTGGATCATTTTTTATCATCCCTCTTTTATTTGTAAGTAAACTTCACATAGCAATAATTTGAGTAAGCTTTAAATATTTGGTTAATTTCCATTTTGTGAGATATGATAAAAAGGAATTAAAAGGAGGTCATCGAGATGGTGGATATCAAAAAAGGTGAAAGTTCTTTTTTTGTCGAAGAATCTGGCGAGAAACTGGCAGAAATCACATTTTTTAAATCAGGTGATGATGAAATCACAGTTGATCATACCGTAGTTTCTGACAAGCTTCGCGGGCAAAAGGTAGGAAAAGCCCTTGTCGAAAAGGTAATAGGATTCGCCCGTGAGGAAAAACTTAGAATTGTTCCAGTATGTTCGTTCGTTCAAAAACAGTTTGAAAAAAATGCAGAATACGAGGATGTTTTGGCTAAATGAACCGGAGGGCTGACTTAGGGGATGATTAATATCCCCTATGTTCAGCCCTTTTTCATTTTTCAGATACTCTTTACCCCCCAATAAAATAATGGTAAAGCCTTTCCTCCTGCAGTTATGTTCGCATTTAATATAGGAGAGGTGCCAGAATGGCCATCAAATTACAAACCCTATTGAATCACGCAAAGGAAAATATGGGAAGCGGTATGAACCCGGTCGTGAACGAGTCGATACTTGATGTGGTTAAATTAGCTTATGAAGCGGGGATATTTGTTCAAATCACGGCTGGTTACCGATGTTTCTTTATGAACGAGGAAGAACGAATAAATCAAAGCCGATCGTGACATATGCCAGAGCGGGCCAACCCTTGCATAACTATGGACTTGCTGTAGATTTTATCATTGTTAGTGATGACGGCAAGCTGGCATTGTGGACAGAGGCAGAAAAGTGGACAAGAGTACCAGCCATGGCAAAATCCCTGGTATTTGATTGGGGGGATTTTGAATCGTTCCGGGATTTTCCGCATCTTGGGATGTCGGGCGGTTTATCTACGAGAGATCTTCAAAAGGGATGGCGGCCGAATCTTATATCAAGAGTGGCGTCCGCAATCAGTGAAAATGAGGCTGAAAGGGAAAATGGATGATTCTTTTTTTAGGAATCCGATACTTGTGACTGACATCATGTGGATGATGCGTGACATTAATCATTTAATGGGGATATCCGATGTTTTTGAAAATTAAAAATTGAAAAAACTTTTTTTATAAAATGTGGCCATGATAGGTATGTAAGCGTATACAACAAAACTCGCAATTTAGAATTATCAAAAAATTCTCAAAAACCTGTTGACTACTACATGAAATACACGTAAGATAATCACAAATACAAGACATCAAACATAAGCGTTTCGAAAAATATGAATAATGCGAAAAGCATTGAAGAGGATAAGTAGTCTTTTTAAAAGGCAGTCACAGAGAGCCGGGTAGCTGAGAGCCGGTATTGTCCCGAAAGATGAACTCACCTTGGAGTTTCAGCTTGAACGTCAGACTAGTAGGGCTGAACGGGTGCGTACCAGTACCCGTTACCAAAACAGAGAATAGTGTAGACTATTCAAAGTGCGCATGGAGTTTCATGCGAAAAAGGGTGGTACCGTGGAGTGGCTCATCAAGCCTTTTCACCCCTTTAACTTGCCGAGTGCAAGTACATTTGGGGTGAAAAGGCTTTTTTGTATGCCTTAAAACCTGAAAATTCTGAATCTTGGGAAATTACTTTATAGGAAAGTGAAGGGGGTATTAACGAAATGGCACAAAAATCAGTGGTAGCTGATCGGAACGGTGGAAAGACACATTATAGTGGTGCCGAATTTCTGCTGAATGCATTGAAAAAGGAAAATGTTGAAGTCATCTTTGGATATCCGGGTGGTTCCGTATTGCCGATTTATGACAAGCTTTACAGTTCAGAGCTTTTTCATATTTTGACAAGACACGAACAAGGTGCGATCCATGCAGCGGAAGGATACGCCAGGATAACCGGCAAGCCGGGGGTGGTCATAGTCACATCCGGACCAGGAGCGACGAACATTGTCACGGGTTTGGCTGATGCAATGATCGACTCATTGCCGCTTGTGGTTATTTCGGGTCAGGTCGCTACCAGCGTAATTGGTTCAGATGCATTCCAGGAAGCGGATGTACTGGGGATCACTACACCGATTACAAAACATAATTACCAGGTAAGAAAGCCGGAAGACCTCCCGCGCATTATAAAAGAAGCTTTTTATATCGCTTCAAGCGGCAGGCCTGGCCCAGTATTAATTGATATACCTAAAGATATGGCCATTTTAGAAGGTGCATACACGGATGAGGAGCCAGAAATGGATCTCCCTGGTTACCAGCCGACGACCAAGCCGAATTACTTACAGATCAGAAAGCTTGTTGAAGCCGTAAGTGGAGCGAAAAGACCGGTCATTCTTGCAGGGGCAGGCGTCCTGCATGCGAAGGCATCTCACCTATTAAAGGACTATGTCGAGCAGCAAGGCATTCCCGTCGTCCACACTTTATTGGGTCTTGGAGGTTTTCCGGCGGAACACCCCCTCTTTATCGGAATGGGTGGTATGCATGGCTGTTTTGCAGCAAACATGGCGTTATCGAAATGTGACCTATTAATCAATATCGGTGCCAGGTTCGATGATCGATTGACTGGAAATCTAGCGAAGTTCGCACAGCATGCAACGGTGGCCCATATCGATATTGATCCAGCGGAAATCGGTAAAAATGTACCGACGAAAATTCCAGTTGTCGGAAGTGCTAAGGAAGCGCTGACGGAGTTAATCGCACAAAATGGCAAGAAGCCGGAAATTGAAAAATGGACCACACAGCTGACTGCATGGAATGAAGAGTTCCCATTGCGTTATACACATGAAGAAGGCGTGCTGAAACCACAGCGGGTCATCCAGATGCTTCATGAAAAAACGAAAGGGGAGGCCATTGTTACGACGGATGTTGGACAGCATCAAATGTGGGCAGCGCAATACTATCCGTTTAACAAACCGAATTCATGGGTCACTTCCGGTGGACTCGGAACGATGGGCTTTGGCTTACCTTCGGCTCTCGGAGCACAACTGGCGAATCCGAAAGCGACGGTGCTTTCCATATCGGGGGATGGCGGTTTCCAGATGTGCCTGCAAGAACTATCGGTCATTGCCGAAATGAATCTGCCAATCAAAATCATCATTGTCAATAACGGGGCACTCGGAATGGTAAGGCAGTGGCAGGAACTCTTTCATGATAACCGTTTCTCACACAGCATTTTTCAATCGCATCCGGACTTTGTGAAATTAGCCGATGCTTATGGAATTCCGGGTTACAAGGTGACGACGGAGGAAGAAGCCAGCAACTGCCTGGATGTAGCGTTAGCGACAGATGGTCCGGTATTAATCGATTTCCGTGTAAAGCAAAAAGAAAATGTCTTTCCGATGGTAGCACAAGGAAAAGGGCTTGATGAAATGGAAGGAGTTTAATCAATGAAAGGAATTCTAAGCCTCACCGTGAACAACCGGCCAGGCGTCCTGAATCGGATTACGAATCTGTTCACGAAAAGAAATTATAACATTGAAAGCATGGCTGTCGGCCCATCCGAGCAGGAAGGCATTTCAAGGATGACCTTCGTGGTCGATGTTGATGACGAAACAGTCGTTGAACAGATCACCAAGCAATTGAACAAGCAGATCGAAGTATTGAAAGTATATGATATTACGAATCAATCCATTGTGGCGAGGGAACTTGCACTCATCAAAATATTGGTGACAACACATACCCGAGCTGAGATTTATTCAGTCATCGAACCCTTCCGTGCATCAGTAATTGATGTCAGTAAAGATAGCGTGACAGTTCAAATCACTGGGGAATCGGATAAAATCGAAGCCTTCATCGAACTGATCAAGCCATATGGCATCAAGGAATTGGCAAGGACAGGGACAGCCGCCATCCCGCGTGGAATGCAAATAGCACACGCCAAGAGCGCAACAATTGTATAAAAAAAACAAAAACAATAATGAAAAGAAAAGGGAGATGTAATTATTATGGCAAAAGTATATTATAACGCAGAAGCAAACGAGAATTTTTTCAACAATAAAAAGGTAGCGGTCATCGGATATGGTTCACAAGGACACGCACACGCACAAAACCTACGTGACAGTGGTGTAGAAGTAATCATCGGAATCAGGAAAGGTAAATCCTTCGATAAAGCGGTGGAAGACGGGTTCAATGTTTACACAGTTAAAGAAGCCGCTGAACAGGCAGACGTAATCATGAACCTTTTACCTGATGAAACTCAGCCGAAAGTATACCAAGAAGAAATCAAACCGGTATTGCGCGCAGGTCAAGCGTTAATGTTCGCACACGGATTCAACGTCCATTTCAATCAAATCGTTCCTCCGGCAGATGTGGATGTATTATTAGTCGCTCCAAAAGGTCCGGGACATCTTGTTCGCCGTACATATGAACAAGGTGCAGGGGTGCCGGCATTGTTCGCAATCTATCAAAATGTTACGGGTGAGGCAAGAGAATTGGCACTTGCGTACGCTCGGGGAATCGGTTCTTTAAGAGCTGGCGGTTTGGAAACTACTTTCCAGGAAGAAACGGAAACGGATCTATTTGGAGAACAGGCCGTACTTTGCGGCGGATTGACTTCCCTTGTGAAAGCTGGTTTCGAAACCTTGACAGAAGCTGGATACCAGCCGGAAGTGGCATATTTCGAGTGTTTACATGAACTTAAATTAATCATCGACCTTATGTATGAGGGCGGAATGGAAAACATGCGCTATTCCATTTCTGACACAGCTCAATGGGGAGATTTCGTTTCTGGACCACGCGTTGTGACGGAAACTACGAAAGAGGCCATGAAAGCGATCTTGAAAGACATCCAAGACGGTGAGTTCGCTAAAGGATGGATCTTGGAAAACCAAGCGAACCGTCCAGTCTTCAATGCTATCAATAATCGTGAAAACCAACATCAAATCGAAGTGGTTGGCCGTGAATTAAGAAAAATGATGCCATTCGTAAAACCTCAACAAAAAGAGAAAGAAGTGGTAGCCGTTGCGAAAAATTAATATATTTGAAACTACGCTTCGAGATGGGGAGCAATCAGCCGGTGTGAATTTGAATTTTACCGAAAAGCTTGAAATTGCTTATCAGCTTGAAAGATTGGGTGTTGATATTATCGAAGCCGGTTTTCCGGCAGCATCCAAAGGGGATTTCAACTCCGTACAGGAAATCGCGCGCAAAATTAAAAACAGCTCTGTTACGGGGCTGGCGCGTGCTGTAAAAGGAGATATTGATGCAGCCTGGGATTCATTAAGGGACGGGGCGGAACCGAGATTGCATACGTTCATCGCCACTTCGCCCATTCATCGTGAATATAAGTTAAAAATGTCGAAGCAGCAAGTGATTGAAAAGTCGGTTGAAATGGTTAAGTACGGAGCAGCGCGTTTTCCGATCGTGCAATGGTCTGCAGAAGATGCAAGCCGTACGGAACTTGACTATTTGGCTGAAATCGTTGAAGCGGTCATTCAAGCTGGTGCTAAGGTCATTAATATCCCGGATACTGTAGGGTATGCAGCTCCAATCGAATACGGAAACATTTTCAGATACCTTCGTGAACATGTTCCTTCTATTGATAAGGTTAGCTTATCTGCACACTGCCATGACGATCTTGGAATGGCAACGGCCAATTCATTGGCTGCCATCGAAGGCGGGGCAACACAAGTCGAAGGCACAATCAACGGCATTGGTGAACGTGCTGGAAATGTGGCACTTGAAGAGGTGGCTATGGCACTCTACATCCGTAAAGATTTCTATCAAGCGGGAACGGGCCTTGTATTAAATGAAATTAAAAGGACCAGTGACCTGGTTAGCCGCCTTACGGGAATGCAAGTTCCTGCTAATAAGGCCATAATTGGCGCCAATGCTTATGCACATGAATCTGGCATTCATCAGGATGGCATGTTAAAAGAAAAAACGACATACGAAATCATATCACCTGAACTCGTCGGAGTTTCGTCCAATTCACTTGTTTTAGGGAAGCATTCAGGGCGGCATGCTTTTAAAGAAAGATTACAAGAGTTGAATTTTACGGTAACGGATGAGGAAATGAACTCATTATTCGTTCAATTCAAGGAATTGGCCGATAATAAAAAGACCATGACTGATGAAGATATCGTGGCACTGGTGCTTGAAGAGAAAGCGACGGATATCAGTTTCTATGACCTGATTTCTTTCCAGATTTCCCACGGTACACATCAAGTTGCCACAGCGACGGTTACACTGAAAAAAGGCGATAATGAAGAGATTCAGGAAGCGGCTACTGGGGCAGGGAGTGTTGAAGCCCTTTATAACACGCTTGAAAGATGTTTGGGCAGTGAAATCAACTTGCTGGACTATCGAATTCAATCGGTGGGTGGCGGTATGGATGCCCTTGCTCAGGTTTTTGTGAAAATTGATTATAACGGTGTGGAAACGAGCGGCCGCGGTCTTGATCAGGACGTCTTGGAGGCATCTGCCAAAGCGTATTTGAACGCTGTGAACCGTGTGATCATCATGAGGGAACTGGAAGAAAAAGCAGTATTACAATAGGAAGGGGAGATTTCGATGAAAAGGAATATTGCGGTGCTTCAAGGAGATGGCATCGGGAAAGAAGTAACAAGAGGCGCTGTAGAAATCCTCGAAGCCGTTGCCCAAAGATATGGACACGATTTTGAATTTCAATATGGTGAGATTGGAGGCGGGGCCATCGATAACACAGGCTCCCCCTTGCCGGATGAAACAGTGGAGATTTGTAAAAACAGCGATGCGGTATTATTGGGTGCCGTTGGAGGACCTAAGTGGGATGACCAGCCTGCACACCTAAGACCGGAACGTGGTTTGTTGAAAATCCGAAAAGATTTGAATCTTTATGCTAACATCCGTCCAATCAGCTACTATTCCAGCTTGTCGGAATCTTCTCCTCTTAAAAAGGAATTCATTGAAGATGTTGATTTCGTGATTGTCAGGGAACTAACTGGCGGCCTGTATTTCGGTAAGCCAAGTGAGCGCGTTGAAAGAGAAGGGAAAGAAGCGGTTGTCGATACCCTTTTCTATCAGAAAAGCGAAATGAAGCGCATCATTGAACTTGCTTTTGAATTAGCATCGGAACGCAAGAAAAAAGTAACATCCGTGGATAAAGCGAATGTTCTTGAGTCCAGCAGGATGTGGCGTGAAACGGCTGAAGAAATCGCCAAGGACTATCCGGATGTAATCCTTGAACACATGCTTGTGGATAATGCAGCCATGCAACTGATTAAAAACCCGAAACAATTTGATATTATCGTGACGGAGAATATGTTCGGTGATATTTTAAGCGATGAAGCCTCTGTATTGACTGGCTCGCTTGGAATGCTTCCTTCCGCCTCCATATCAACGGAAGGGCCTAATTTATATGAACCGATTCATGGCTCTGCTCCTGATATTGCGGGCAAAAACTTAGCTAATCCAATTGGGACCATTTTATCAGCGGCGTCCATGCTGCGTTTGTCCTTTGGCTTGGAAGATGAGGCACATGCCGTTGAGCAGGCAGTGGAAACGGTCCTTGATTATGGTTTGAGAACAGGCGATATCGCAAATGGCCAACCAATTATTACGTCTACTTCAGAGATGATTGCAGAAATAAAAGCCAATCTTTTAGACCAGGAAGCCATTTCCAATATCATGGGAGCTTACGCATAAACTTCTTTCACGGCCTAATATTAGGCCGTGTTTTTTAAAAAAATATAAGATTGATCGAGGTGGGATAAGATGGGAAAGTCGATAATAGAGAAAATATGGGATCGTCATATTGTAAATGAAGAGGAAAATAAACCGGATTTGATTTATATAGACCTTCAATATATTCATGAAGTGACATCTCCGCAAGCATTTGAAGGATTGAGATTAAAAGGACGCACAGTCAGGAGACCAGACCGTACTTTTGCGACAATGGATCATAATGTACCAACCGTTAATCGCTATTTCATCGAGGATGATATTGCTAGAAAGCAATTAGAGGCACTAGACCAAAACTGTAAGGAGTTCGGTATCCGCCTGGCTGATTTGGACAGCCCGGAACAAGGGATCGTTCACGTTATCGGGCCAGAATTAGGGCTTACACAGCCAGGGATGACGATAGTATGCGGTGACAGTCATACTTCCACACATGGTGCGTTTGGATCGATTGCGTTTGGAATCGGTACGAGTGAGGTTGAACATGTTTTGGCCACACAAACCCTTTGGCAAACAAAACCGAAAACATTAAAGCTTGAGGTTAATGGCAAACTTGGACACGGTGTGATGGCGAAAGATGTCATTTTATATGTGATTTCTAAATTTGGCGTCGATTTCGGCACTGGGCACATCATTGAGTATTGCGGGGAAGTTTTCCGGGATATGTCGATGGAAGAGAGAATGACGGTTTGCAATATGTCGATTGAAGGCGGGGCAAGGGCGGGGCTGGTTGCTCCTGATGAAACAACTTTCTCCTATTTGAAAGGTCGTAAATATTTGCCGAAAGGAGAAGAGTTCGAGCAATGTGTTCAGGAGTGGAAGTCACTTTCAAGTGATGAGGATGCTGTATATGACCAAGAAATCATTCTTGATGGCAGCCTGATTTCACCTATGGTCAGCTGGGGTACAAATCCTGGAATGGCTAGTGGAGTGGACGGTAAAGTACCTACCTTCGCGGAAGGCATCATGGATTCTAAAGAGCTGAATCGGGCACTTGAGTACATGGGTCTTGAGGAAGGCATGCCAATTACGGATATCCCCGTTCAGCATGTATTCATAGGATCTTGTACGAACTCACGCATTGAAGACTTACGGCAGGCCGCAGAAATGATCGATGGCCAGACTGTGCAAAAAGGAGTTCGGGCGATGGTCGTTCCCGGTTCACAGAGTGTTAAAAGGCAAGCGGAAGAAGAAGGGTTGGATGAGATCTTCAAATCTGCGGGCTTTGAATGGCGTGAATCAGGTTGCAGCATGTGCTTGAGCATGAACCCTGATGTGGTTCCAGCCGGAGAGCATTGTGCCTCCACCAGTAACCGGAACTTTGAAGGCAGGCAAGGAGCTGGTGCAAGGACACACCTAGTTAGTCCGGCAATGGCTGCCGCGGCTGCCATTCATGGGAAGTTTGTCGATATCAGGAATTCGGAAAGAACTGAACAGGTCCATTAAGAATAAGAATTAACCGGAGGTGCAGAGAATGGAACCCATTACTATTTACAAAGGAAGAGCGGCGGCACTTGACCGTAAAAACGTGGATACGGACCAAATCATTCCAAAGCAATTTTTAAAACGGATTGAGCGAAGCGGATTTGGAGAATTTTTATTCTATAACTGGCGTTTTGATGAGAATGGAAAAGAAAGTCCTGATTTTGAATTGAATCAGCCCCATAATAAAAACGCGTCCATTTTAATAGCAGGTGAAAATTTTGGCTGCGGTTCTTCTCGTGAGCATGCTCCGTGGTCTTTGAAAGACTATGGATTCGATATCATCATCGCACCGTCTTATGCTGATATCTTTAAAAGTAATTGCATGAAAAATGGCATGGTCCCCATCGCTTTAACCCAGGCTGAAGTAAAGTATTTAATGGAGAGGGTGTCGGCAACTGATTATGAGTTGACTATCGACCTTCCCAATCAGACATTGAAAGATGGCCAAGGGTTTGAAACAAGCTTTGACATCCATCCATATTGGAAGGAAATGCTTATTAAGGGCTGGGATGAAATTTCGATAACCCTGCAATATGATCAAAAGATTTCTGCCTATGAATCGCAAGAAAAGGCTGTATCGAGTTTTTAATTGAAGAATGTCATTTTCCCGTCATCCTTTCATTTGAAGGGATGCGGGTTTTTTTTGAGGAAGCTGGTTAAGACGGAATGGCGTTCATCCGTCCATATAATTTTGTGTTTCCTGCTATTACATGCTAAACTATTTTTCAAAAAGCGAACGGTGAGGCGGAAAATAGGATGGATAATGAGAACAACCAAAAGAAGGCCGGAGAAACCAAGATTATCGCCTTTCCAAATCTCGGTGAAAGGCTGATTGCAAAAGGGCTTGACGAGCTTGGGAACAGAAACTTTAAAGCGGCTGCACAGCTTTTCAGCCAAGCCAGGGAGTATGAGCCCGAAAATGATGAAGTTTGCATGGGGCTTGTAGTCTCACTAGTAGAACTTGAGTATTATGAGGAGTCAAAAGAGTTGTGTATAGAGATGCTGAATAAAGGCATAGGCGACTATTTTCAACTTATCAATATCTATTTGATGGTACTGCTGCAATTAGGCGAGCATCAGGAAATGGTCACGACAATCGAGCTGCTATTTGAAGAGAGCCAAATTCCCTTTGATAAAGAGGAACATTTCGAAAAGATGCTTCAGTTCAGTAAAAGGGCCCTTGAGGATAAAAAAGAAGAAAAGGAAAGGCAAAATCAGCAGCTTGCAGAGGAATTGCAGGAGAATGATCTTTTTGAAGGGAAAATGGATAATGAAATGTTCATGGTCATTTCAAAACTAACGAATATCAATATTCGACCATTTATCCCGGAAATCGCACAATTTCTACAAAATGATGAGGGACACCCTTTCTTTAAAACGATGCTCCTTAACATTCTTATTGACCAGGAATATAACGAGGAAGTGACACTAAGGAAATTCAATCAAACGAAGTCGGTCATACCAAGGGAAATGAAAAGTGTGAAGGAGACGGACTTCTATAAGAAGGTCACCGGCCTGACTGAAGAGGAAATCAGTCAGGAAAATCCGAGCTTATTTGAAATGGTCCATAGTTTGATTGATCGTCATTCCTTTATATTGTATCCCTTTGAACCTGGACCAGAAAGATTTGCGGCTTGGGCAGCAGCCTATCATGCCTTAGCGGAAGAATACATGACTGGGGAAGTTTTTGGGAGTGACTTGGCTGACCTTTATCTGGCTGATGAAGAAACCGTTGCGGATATCCTATCCTATTTAAAAGAAATTGAGGAAATTTCTTATCCCATTATTTAAGCTATTGCTGTTGTAACAGATTAAACCTGTGGTATAATGTAGTGGTTGTAATGTATAATCGTCAGGTTTTGACGATTTCCCAATATTTTTTTTGGGGATATTTGAGGGATGACTTGTTACACTTGCAAAGCATATTCATCCAATGCTTATTATTGAAGTATATAGATTTTTTGGAGGGAAACACATGTCTGTAAAATGGGAAAAACAAGAAGGTAATCAAGGCGTACTAACAATTGAAGTTGACTCTGCAAAAGTAAACGAAGGTTTAGACGCAGCTTTCAAAAAAGTAGTGAAACAAGTAAATGTACCTGGCTTCCGTAAAGGTAAAATGCCACGTCAAATGTTCGAAAAAAAATTCGGCGTAGAATCACTATACCAAGATGCGCTTGATATCATTCTTCCAGATGCTTATGCAAATGCTGTCGAAGAAGCAGGAATCCAGCCTGTAGATCGTCCAGAAATCGACATCGAGAAAATGGAAAAAGGCGAAAACCTGATCTTCACTGCAACTGTAACAGTTAAGCCTGAAGTTAAATTGGGAGATTACAAAGGTGTTGAAGTTGAAAAATTCAATACTGAAGTAACTGACGAAGATGTTGAAAACGAATTGAAAACTTTGCAAGAGAAGCAAGCTGAGCTTGTTGTTAAAGAAGAAGGACAAGCTGCTGACGGCGATACAGTCGTTCTTGACTTTGAAGGATTCGTTGATGGTGAAGCATTCGAAGGCGGAGCTTCAGAAAACCATTCATTGGAAATCGGTTCAAACTCTTTCATTCCAGGATTTGAAGAGCAGCTTGTTGGTCTTGAAACTGGCGCTGAAAAAGATATCGAAGTTACTTTCCCTGAAGAATATCATGCTGCTGAACTTGCAGGTAAACCAGCTGTATTCAAAGTGAAAATTCACGAAATCAAAACTAAACAACTTCCTGAGTTGGATGATGAGTTCGCGAAAGATGTCGACGACGAAGTGGAAACTTTGGCTGAACTTAAAGAAAAAACAAAACATAAATTAGAGCATGACAAAAAACACGAAGAAGAAAACTTCATACAAAACACTGTAATTGGTAAAGCTGTTGAAGGCGCAGAAATGGACGTTCCTGAAGCAATGATTTCAAACGAAGTGGACCGCATGATGAATGAGTTCTCTCAACGCATTCAATCTCAAGGACTTAATTTGGAACTTTACTACCAATTCTCAGGTCAAGACGAAGAAGCTTTAAAAGCACAAATGAAAGAAGAAGCTGAAGGACAAGTTCGTACGAGCCTGACTCTTGAAGCAATCGCTGAAGTTGAAAAAATTGAAGCGACTGACGAAGATGTAGAAGCTGAACTTGGACAAATGGCTACAATGTACAATATGGAAATTGATGCGATTAAACAAGCTCTTGGAAACTTAGAAGGAATCAAAGGCGATCTTAAAATTAAGAAAGCTATTGACTTCTTGGTAGAAAACAGCAAAACAGTTGACGCAAAATAATTTTTATAAATAAGTAGATTTAAATATTTCCTTAAAAAACAAGGCGCGAGTAATCGTGCCTTGTTTTATACATATTGAGAATTAGTGGAAATTTCAAATATCGGTAAGTTCCTGATTGATTTTTTTTGAATTTCAGTGTAGATTAGTTCTAATACCGCATATACATATTTATACAGCAAATCCTGATTTTAAAAATCAAAAGTTTTGGGCATACTGGTAAAGGGCAAATACATATTGATTGATTATTGTACATATTTACAACTCGGACGCGTGAGCATTTTTGTTACTAAACTTCCAAGAACATGATAAAATGCAAAACATGCTAGGGATTTTGGAATGCTTAAGTAGGTGTGTTCCCGGTTTTTTTACAATCGGGTACCGCTATGTAATAGAGTTGGAAGAGTATTTGAAGGGGTGAACGTACATGTTTAAATTTAATGATGAAAAAGGACAGTTAAAATGTTCTTTTTGCGGTAAAACACAAGAACAAGTCCGTAAACTGGTTGCTGGTCCAGGTGTATATATTTGTGACGAGTGTATCGAGCTTTGTACGGAGATCGTCGAAGAAGAGTTGGGGACTGATGAAGAAGTAGAATTCAGAGATGTGCCTAAACCTATGGAAATCCGTGAAATTCTTGACGAATATGTGATTGGACAAGAACAGGCGAAGAAGTCTTTGGCTGTCGCTGTTTACAATCATTATAAACGTATCAATTCCAATAGCAAAGTCGACGATGTTGAGCTTTCTAAAAGTAACATCGCCTTGATCGGACCGACTGGAAGCGGGAAAACCCTTCTTGCGCAAACATTGGCGCGATTACTGAATGTTCCTTTTGCAATTGCTGATGCGACTTCATTGACAGAAGCTGGATATGTTGGGGAAGATGTCGAAAACATCCTTCTAAAATTGATCCAAGCAGCTGATTATGATGTGGAAAAAGCGGAAAAAGGCATCATTTATATTGATGAAATCGATAAAGTTGCCCGTAAATCGGAGAATCCTTCCATTACACGTGACGTGTCCGGTGAAGGTGTGCAACAAGCTTTATTGAAAATTCTTGAAGGAACGGTTGCAAGCGTACCGCCTCAAGGTGGACGTAAACACCCACATCAAGAATTCATCCAAATCGATACGACCAATATCTTGTTCATCTGTGGCGGTGCATTTGATGGCATCGAACCAATCATCAAACGCCGTCTTGGTCAAAAAGTCATTGGTTTTGGCTCTGACGTGAAAAAGGATGATATTGCAGAAAAAGAATTGCTTTCAAAAGTTCTTCCTGAAGACTTGCTTCGTTTCGGTTTAATTCCGGAATTCATCGGGCGTCTTCCGGTAATTGCGACTCTTGAGCAATTGGATGAAGCTGCTTTGATTGAAATCCTGACAAAGCCGAAAAATGCCCTTGTTAAGCAATATCAAAAATTGCTTGAGCTTGACGATGTTGAATTGGAATTCGAACAGGAAGCGCTAAGTGAAATTGCTAAAAAGGCAATTGAACGTAAAACTGGTGCACGTGGTCTGCGTTCCATCATTGAAGGCATCATTCTTGAAGTGATGTTCGATCTGCCTTCACGTGATGATGTTGCAAAATGTGTAATCACAGGCAGCACGATTTCGAAAAATGAATCTCCAAAGCTCGTCCTTAAAGACGGTACAACCATCAAAGGACAAGGAAAGAAAACATCTGCTTAATTTATAGGAAAAGTAAGACTGCCAGTTCATCCTGGCAGTCTTTTTTTCTTTTGTCTTTTTTTTATGTTTATTGAGAAAATACTGTTCTTTGAGATGAAAACCCCAAAATTTACAACACGAAATTTTTGGATAATTTCGCCCTTCCAAAGGAGATACTAACAGAAATGACAAACTTGGAGAGTGCAGGAGGGAATACGATGAATTGGACAGGATTGGCGTTGTTTATCCAGCTGTTTTTTGGGATCATTATTGGATTGTATTTTTTGAACTTATTGAAAGGCCAGCGGACACAAAAAGTTTCCATTGACCGTGATTCACGTAAGGAAATGGACCAATTACGGAAGATGAGATCGATTTCGTTAACAGAGCCATTGGCGGAGAAGGTTAGACCAAGCACATTTAATGAAATCATCGGTCAGGAAGATGGCATTAAATCTTTAAAGGCTGCTTTATGTGGACCAAATCCCCAGCATGTGATAGTTTATGGTCCTCCAGGGGTAGGGAAAACAGCGGCGGCCAGACTTGTTTTGGAAGAGGCTAAGAAAAATGGTAAGTCCCCTTTTAAGAATTCGGCAGTGTTTGTTGAACTGGATGCCACCACCGCCAGGTTCGATGAACGGGGGATTGCCGATCCGCTGATCGGTTCTGTGCATGATCCAATCTATCAAGGGGCAGGGGCGATGGGACAGGCTGGCATTCCGCAGCCAAAGCAAGGTGCAGTAAGCAATGCTCATGGAGGCGTACTGTTCATTGATGAAATAGGGGAGCTTCATCCAATACAGATGAATAAACTGTTGAAGGTATTGGAGGATCGCAAGGTCTTTCTGGAAAGTGCCTATTACCAAGAGGAAAATCAAAGTATTCCCACTCACATCCATGATATTTTTAAAAATGGACTTCCGGCTGACTTTCGATTGATTGGGGCCACAACAAGAACGCCAAATGAAATCGCACCGGCGATACGCTCGAGATGCATAGAAGTGTTTTTTCGTGAACTTGACAGGGAAGAAATAATCACTGTGGCTAAGAATGCCTCCGATAAAGTTGGAATTACCATCAGTGAAAAAGGCTTGCAGTCGATTTCGGATTATGCCCGAAATGGCAGGGAAGCTGTAAACATGATTCAGACTCTTGCAGGAATATCAATTAATGAAAACAGGACTTTTATCAGAGAAGAAGATATTGATTGGATGGCACATAGCAGCCAACTTACCCAAAGAATGGACAGGAAAATAGAATCAAATTCTAAAATAGGCCTTGTCAACGGTCTTGCAGTCTACGGTCCCAACAGCGGGGCATTGCTGGAAATCGAGGTCATGGTCATGGCCGCCCCTGATGAAAAAGGTTCGATTAATATTACCGGCATTGTCGAAGAAGAGAGTATTGGCGGTGGGAATGGCAAGTCGATTCGCCGCAAAAGCATGGCAAAAGGTTCGATTGAAAATGTGATTACGGTTTTACGGTCGATGGGAGTGCCTGCCGATCAATTCGATATCCATGTCAACTTTCCGGGCGGAAGTCCTGTAGATGGTCCTTCTGCTGGAATTGCAATGGCAACAGGCATTTACTCGGCCATTTATAAAATCCCTGTAGATCACACATTAGCGATGACTGGAGAAATTAGCATTCATGGCGGTGTTAAACCGATTGGCGGAGTCATTCCGAAAATCAAGGCAGCAAAACTTGCCGGGGCAAAGAAAGTAATCATCCCTGCCGATAACATGCAGCCGCTGCTATCTGAGATCAAGGATATAGAAATCATTACAGTTTCGAATGTGAAAGAAGTGCTGGATCAGGCACTGAAAAAGGAACTGATGTCGGAACAAATTCTCACATCCTTGGACCTATCGAAAAAAGAAAGCGTATAAAGGAAATGCCCCGGATTAAAACAGAACCGGGGCATTTTAAGGACCATAATGGGGGTCCTCCATAAACCTAACAAAAAAATAAACACTGTTAAGACGTGCTTTTTTATCTAATATTGGAGATAATAATAGCAGTCGAAACGTGTTAAGGTAAACGAATAGACACTTCTATATAAATAGGATAGAATTGTTAAAAGGTTGAGAACATGGGTAAATAGTTTACAACGACGATACTAATTAGATGGAGGTGTCAGGAAATGACTGATCAAGAAATCATCGTCCCCCTCCTGCCGCTTAGAGGACTGCTTGTATATCCAACAATGGTACTTCATTTAGATGTAGGCCGAGATAAATCGGTACAAGCCCTTGAGAAAGCAATGGTGGAAGACCATCTTATATTTTTGACGACACAACAAGATGTTTCGTTGGACGAACCAGGTGAAGAAGATTTATTTACTATGGGAACTTTAACAAAGGTAAAACAGATGCTGAAGCTTCCGAATGGTACAATCCGGGTGTTAGTGGAAGGATTGAACCGGGCAGAGGTCATTGAATTTTACGATTATGAGACACATTATGGTGCCAAGATTAAAATATATGAAGACAGTGATGAGAAGGATGCTGAACATCAAGCATTAATGCGCACCCTACTGGATTATTTTGAACAATACATAAAAATGTCCAAGAAAATAACCGGTGAAACGTTTTCGTCCACTTCCGATATTGAAGAGCCTGGTCGATTAGCGGATATAATCGCTTCCCATTTGCCTTTGAAATTGAAGGAGAAGCAAGAAGTGCTTGAGACCATTGATATGAAAAAGCGTTTAAGCCGGGTAATCGAAATCATCAATAACGAGAAAGAAGTTCTTTTTCTCGAGAAAAAAATTGGCCAGCGTGTTAAGCGTTCAATGGAACGGACCCAAAAGGAATATTACCTGCGTGAACAAATGAAAGCGATCCAAAAGGAATTGGGCGATAAAGAAGGAAAAACAGGGGAAATTGAGGTCCTCAACGAAAAGATAGAAGAAGCGGATATGCCTGAGCATATTAAAGAAACGGCATTAAAGGAATTGGACCGTTATGAAAAAGTTCCGTCAAGCTCTGCCGAGAGTTCTGTCATCCGTAATTATATCGAATGGTTGATCTCGCTTCCTTGGTCCAAAGCGACTAAAGATGACTTGAATATTCACAAAGCTGAAAAGATCCTGAACAGGGACCATCATGGATTGGAAAAGGTGAAAGAACGGGTGCTTGAGTATTTAGCCGTCCAGCAATTGACCAATTCATTGAAGGGACCGATCCTTTGCTTAGTGGGACCACCCGGCGTGGGGAAAACAAGTCTGGCTAAATCGATTGCCTCATCCCTGAATAGGAATTTCGTCCGTATATCTTTAGGCGGGGTGCGTGATGAATCAGAAATCCGCGGACATCGCCGCACATATGTAGGGGCGATGCCGGGAAGGATCATCCAAGGCATGAAAAAAGCTGGAACGATCAATCCTGTCTTTTTACTGGACGAAGTGGATAAGATGTCCAATGACTTTAGGGGAGATCCATCTGCAGCGATGCTGGAGGTGCTCGATCCGGAGCAAAATCATAATTTCAGTGATCATTATATTGAAGAAACGTATAATCTTTCCAAAGTCATGTTCATAGCGACTGCGAATAATTTGGGATCCATTCCAGGCCCGCTTCGTGATCGTATGGAAATCATTTCGATTGCAGGTTATACTGAGATAGAGAAACTTCATATAGCCAAGGATCACTTACTGCCAAGACAGTTGGAAAACCATGGTTTAATGAAGACACAATTGCAAATCCGTGAGGAAGCACTTACCAAAATCATCCGTTATTATACCCGGGAAGCCGGTGTTCGGAGTCTTGAGCGACAGCTTGCAAGCATCTGTCGTAAGACTGCAAAAATCATCGTGTCCGGAGATAAAAAGCGGGTCGTCATTTCTGAAAAGAATGTCGAGGAGTTTTTAGGGAAAACCATGTTCCATTATGGACAGGCGGAAGTCGAAAACCAAGTAGGAGTAGCTAATGGTTTAGCTTACACATCGGTTGGTGGCGATACGCTGCAAATCGAGGTTTCCTTGTCACCGGGTAAAGGCAAGCTTATCCTGACAGGAAAGCTTGGCGATGTAATGAAAGAGTCAGCCCAGGCTGCTTTCAGTTATGTCCGTTCGAAAACCGAAAAACTTCATATTGATACGAACTTCCATGAAAAATATGATATTCATATTCATGTCCCCGAAGGTGCCGTCCCTAAAGATGGTCCTTCTGCAGGCATCACGATTGCAACAGCGTTAATATCGGCCCTTACTAATAGGCCGATCAGAAAAGAGGTAGGCATGACAGGCGAAATTACATTACGCGGACGGGTTCTTCCGATCGGCGGGCTTAAAGAAAAATCTTTAGCGGCCCATCGCGCAGGACTTACGAAAATCATCATCCCGCAAAATAACGAAAAGGATATTGATGATATCCCGGAAAGTGTCCGTAAAGCATTAACATTTGTTCCAGTTTCACACGTCGATGAAGTCCTTGAGCATGCATTGGTAGGTGTGAACGAATGAAAGTGACAAGTTCAGATATTGTCATCAGCGCTGTAAAGCCTGAACAATATCCCAATACTCCAATACCGGAATTTGCCTTGGCGGGCCGTTCCAATGTTGGGAAATCCAGTTTCATCAACAAAATGATCAATCGAAAAAACTTGGCGCGCACATCCTCTAAACCGGGTAAAACGCAGACCTTGAATTTTTACATCATAAATGAAGCAATCCATTTTGTTGATGTACCGGGTTATGGCTATGCAAAGGTTTCAAAAACGGAGCGTGATGCTTGGGGAAGGATGATCGAAACGTACTTCACTTCCCGTGATCAGCTCCGCGCTGCGCTTCTGATCGTCGATTTGCGTCATCCGCCTACAAAGGATGATATCGCAATGTATGAATTCCTGAAGCATTATGACCTGCCCAGGATCGTAATTGCAACAAAAGCGGATAAAATTCCAAAAGGCAAATGGCAGAAGCACTTGAAAATAACACGCCAAACGTTAAATATGGAAAGAGAAGATGAATTGCTTCTTTTCTCGGGTGAAACAGGCGAAGGTAAGGAACAAGCCTGGGGCGTCCTTAAGAAATATATGTAAAAGAAAAGGGTATTCCGCATTTGGAATACCCTTTTTCATTATGAAATTCGCATGAAATGCGACTCGGCTGAAGTTTTACTTTTTTCGAACCAAAAAGTAGATGCCGATTGCCATCAAGGCAAATGGCCAAAACCTTTCGATGTTCGCCGTATTTGTTTCAACAATCCCGAAAGACGTTGTGATTTTATCATAGAACAAGAAAAGGATCGAGACGATGAATAATACCATCCCGTGAAACATTCCAGAATTTGTTTTACGTGCCCGGAGAATAAATCCCAGTGAGATGATAAAAATAAAGATACCTATATTATCCGGCCAAATATCAAGGTTTGCTACGATATGGAAGTGAGCCCCGAATCCCAGTAGGATGACGCCTGGCAGGATGGATTCATATTCATTACCACTATAGGCCTGAACCAAGAAGGCGGCACCGACTATGCATAATAAAGTGGGCCAGCTATAAAAGCCTGGAAAGATTTCCATTTGGGAATGTTCAAGAAAAAAGTAGAGTCCGAAACCGATTAAAACGGTTCCGGGGAAAATACGTTGCGTTTTCATTTTATCCTCCTATTCAATTCGATTACTTGAAGTTCTTTGCCATTTTTGATATGGTACTTTTGTACACAATGTCGAAATATGTATGTAACTTACAAATCCCGCTTAGACACCTTTTGGAGCAATTCAGGCGTTTTGGCGTCTTTTCATGGTAGCATACGTTTTCATAAACTGTTCATATTATTTGCGTGTATCCATTTTAGTACATGGTATAATAAATTTACATGAAAAATTTTGGGGGTGCAAAACAAAAGGATGCATATTCTAGCGGTTGGTATAAATTACAAAACTGCCCCTGTTGAAATTCGGGAAAAACTATCGTTTAACGAAGCCGAACTTGCCGAGGCAATGAAAGCTCTTAAAAATAAAAAAAGCATCTTGGAAAACATTATTATTTCAACATGCAACAGAACAGAAATATATGCGGTCGGTGACCAGCTTCATACGAGCCGGTATTATATAAAGGAATTTCTTTCGGAATGGTTTAACATCGATAAAGAAGAATTTTCTAAATACCTGTATATCTATGAAGGCGATGGGGCTGCCGAGCATTTATTTTCAGTTATCTGCGGCTTGAATTCCATGATACTGGGGGAAACCCAGATTTTGGGACAAGTGCGTACAAGCTATATGTTAGGACAGAAGGATGATACGATCGGCACCGTTTTTAACCATCTCTTCAAGCAAGCCATTACATTAGCTAAAAAGGCTCATTCAGAAACGGATATCAATACGAATGCCGTTTCTGTCAGCTATGCGGCGGTCGAGCTTGCAAAAAAAATCTTTGGAGGCCTGAACGGCAAGAACGTCTTGATTCTTGGGGCCGGTAAGATGGGTGAGTTAGCCATTCAGAATCTGCATAGTAATGGCGCTGACAGCATCACAGTCATTAACCGCACCTTTCAGAAAGCGGTCGACTTGGCGGAGAGATTCAATGGTACAGCGAAACAGCTTCAAGAGCTGCAATGCGCTTTAGTGGAAGCGGATATCCTGATTACCTCCACTGGTTCAAAGGATCTTCTAGTAACAAAAGAAATGATGACATTCGTGAATAAGCTTCGTAAAGGCCGTCCTATTTTCATGGTGGATATCGCAGTGCCGCGTGACCTTGATCCAACATTGGCGGAGCTTGAAAATATCTTCTTGTATGACATTGACGATCTTGAAGGGATCGTGCAAGCGAATATCGAAGAGCGCAAAAAAGCTGCCGAGAAAATAGAATTGATGATCGAATCTGAAATTGTGGACTTCAATCAATGGATTAATTTGCTTGGTGTGGTTCCTGTCATTTCATCTTTACGGGAAAAATCCCTATCCATACAACAGGAAACGATGGAAAGCATCGAAAGAAAGCTTCCTCATTTAAGCGAACGGGACAAAAAGGTTCTGAACAAGCATACGAAGAGCATCATCAACCAAATGCTAAAAGATCCTATTCTTTATGCAAAAGAGCTTGCGGATGAGCCGAATGCAAAAGAGCAATTAAATAATTTCGTGAAAATCTTTCATTTAGAGGACTTGATTGAAGACCAGCTGGTAGCGGATGATGAAAAAGAAATGAACAGCTCCAAGGCATCCCTATTGAATCCAGTTCCTGTCCAGTAATGAGGTAAATATGGAATTACTAATGACAAGATTGCATGAAGCCACTGTATTGTTGTATGCCATCAGTATGCTTTTATACTTTATTGACTTCCTTAATAATAACCAGAAGGCGAATAAGGTCGCCTTCTGGTTGCTTTCTATTGTTTGGGTACTGCAAACAATTTTTTTATTTCTGTATGTATTGAAAACGGGAAGGTTCCCGGTATTGACGATTTTTGAAGGCTTATATTTTTATGCATGGGTCCTCATATCGTTATCTTTAATCATTAACCGATTCCTAAGAGTCGATTTTACGGTCTTTTTTACGAACGTATTAGGTTTTATGGTTATGGCCATCCATACCTTTGCACCTGTTCAGATAGAATCTCAAGTGCTTGCACAGCGTCTGGTTTCAGAGCTATTGCTCATACATATCACTTTTGCCATCCTATCTTATGGGGCATTCACGCTTTCTTTCGTTTTTTCCCTTCTTTACTTAATTCAATATGATTTACTTAAACGGAAGAAGTGGGGGAAACGGCTGCTTCGACTCGGCGATTTAACGAAGCTCGAACAAATGTCTTATGTCCTCGCAGTAATAGGTGTTCCATTATTAGTTGTCTCCCTTATCTTGGGGATTCAATGGGCTTATATAAAAGTGCCTGGGGTATCCTGGCTGGATATGAAGATCATCGGTTCATTCATTTTGCTCATCGCTTACAGTGTGTTTTTATACTTGAAAATTCGGAAACAAATGTATGGAAGGACCCTAGCCTTTCTGAATATTGGATCTTTCATGATTGTGTTAATTAACTTTTTCCTTTTCGGAAGCCTTTCAACATTCCACTTTTGGAATACATAGGAGGAAACTATGAGAAAAATAATTGTTGGTTCTAGACGTAGTAAATTAGCGATTACCCAAACGAACTGGGTAATCGATCAACTTAAAGAGCTTGGGGTTCCATACGAGTTCGAGGTGAAGGAAATTGTCACAAAGGGTGACCAAATCCTTGATGTAACGCTTTCCAAGGTAGGCGGAAAAGGCTTATTCGTTAAAGAAATCGAACAAGCGATGCTGGATAAAGAAATAGATATGGCTGTACATAGTATGAAAGATATGCCGGCGGTGCTGCCTCCAGGCTTGACGATCGGCTGCATACCACCAAGGGAGGACCATCGGGATGCCTTGATTTCAAAGAACCATGAAACCCTTTCCGAACTGAAGCCCGGTTCCATTATAGGTACAAGCAGTTTGCGTCGCGGTGCGCAAATTTTGGCTAGAAGGCCGGATCTTGAAATTAAATGGATTCGCGGGAATATCGATACCCGTCTGAATAAGCTGAACACGGAAGATTATGATGCCATCATTTTAGCAGCAGCCGGACTTTCAAGAATGGGATGGGAGCAGGACATCGTATCGGAATTTTTAGATGAGGATATTTGCATTCCGGCAGTTGGACAAGGGGCACTTTCCATTGAATGCCGCGAAGACGACAAAGAACTGCTGGCTGAACTTGAGAAATTAACCTGTGAAAAAACGAAAAGAACGGTTGAAGCGGAACGTGCCTTTTTGG
Source organism: Peribacillus sp. SIMBA_075 (assembly GCF_046534585.1). Lineage (NCBI taxonomy): Bacteria > Bacillati > Bacillota > Bacilli > Caryophanales > Bacillaceae > Peribacillus > Peribacillus sp. SIMBA_075. Next base: position 133,638 of record NZ_JAWRYN010000007.1, read on the forward strand.
ATAAAATGGAAGGCGGATGCCAGGTGCCGATTGCCGGATTTGCGGTAGAGAAAGATAATGGATTGGTTTCCTTGACGGCTTTGGTCGCTTCTCCGGACGGAAAAGTGATTTATAAAGAAATGGTTGAGGGGGCTGATCCCGAGACGGTTGGGCATGATGCTGCCAAACAGATAAGTGAAATGGGCGGTAAAGAATTGATTGATCGCGTAAAAGAGGAGCTTGATCAGTAATGAATCCCTTTCAACCTCTTAAGGATTATCGGGTATTAATCACCAGAGGGAAAGGGCAGGCAGATGGTTTAAAAGATTCGATCGATAAAAATGGCGGAACGCCGCTTCTTGTGCCATTGCTTGAGTTCACTCTTCCTGATCATATGGAAGTTGTTCAAGAGCGGTTAGATGAGCTGCATACCTATGACTGGATAATTCTCACCAGTCAAAATGGAGTGGATTTCTTCTTTAAACTTATTGGTGAACAGCCTTTAATGCTTCCGAAAATAGCCGTTATCGGCTCCAAAACAGAAGCGGCCCTGAAACGACATGGATATAGGGCGGATTTCGTTCCAGCTCAGTTTGTTGCCGAAGGGTTTGTTGCGGAGTTCATTACCCTGCTTGGTCCCGGGTCGCGTGTATTGCTGGCAAAAGGGAATCTCGCGAGGGCGGTTATTGCGGAGGCAATCAATGAAACCGGTGCATCCTGTGATGAAGTGATAATTTATCATACCGTGCTTCCCGGAAGCAGTGAAAAAAGACTCGTGAAACTTATAACGAATCATGAAATCGACATCATAACCTTTACGAGCTCTTCGACGGTCAATCATTTTTTACAGATCATGGAACGCCATGATTTGAATACATACATAGACCGGATCATCATCGCATGCATCGGGCCGATTGCCGCTAAAACGGCTGAAAAAAATGGGCTAAACGTCGATGTTTGTCCAGATGTTTATACGACGGATGCCATGGTTGCGGATTTAATACGCTTCATAAGCAAAAAGAAATAACAAGGGAGGAACTTCAAAATGAAAAACATTCCATTCAATCGCCACCGTCGCTTGCGTGCAAGTGCTGGCATGAGGGCTTTAGTCCGTGAAACACAATTGCATAAAGAGGATTTGATCTATCCGATCTTCGTCATTGACGGTGAAAATGTAAAAAATGAAATCAACTCGATGCCTGGTATATATCAGTTATCCATGGATAACCTTGGGGCTGAAATGGATGAAGTCGTAAGTCTGGGCATTAAGTCAGTCATTTTATTCGGTGTCCCTTTTGCTCATGATAAAGACGAACAAGGCACAGGAGCATTTCACCATAACGGACTTGTGCAAGAGGCAACCCGCTATATCAAAAAACAATATCCTGAAGTCATTGTCATTGCTGATACATGTCTTTGTGAGTATACAAGCCATGGCCATTGCGGGGTCGTTGAAGGGGAAAAGATCCTGAATGACGCTTCTCTTGACCTTCTTGCCAAAACGGCGATCAGCCAGGCTGAGGCCGGTGCCGATATCATTGCCCCTTCCAATATGATGGACGGTTTCGTTGCGGCCATCCGTGCAGGCCTGGATGAAGCTGGCTATGAAGATATTCCGATCATGTCCTATGCAGTGAAATATGCTTCGGCTTTTTACGGCCCATTCCGTGATGCAGCGAATGGCGCGCCGCAATTTGGCGACAGGAAAACTTACCAAATGGATCCTGCCAATCGCCTTGAAGCATTCCGTGAAGCTGAATCCGATGTTGCTGAAGGTGCGGATTTCTTAATCGTGAAACCAGCCCTTTCCTACATGGACATTATCAGGGACGTTAAGAATAACTTTAATCTTCCCGTTGTTTCCTACAATGTGAGCGGTGAATATTCAATGGTCAAAGCTGCTGCCCAAAATGGCTGGATTGATGAAAAAGCGATAGTGATGGAAATGCTGACAGGATTGAAACGCGCAGGTTCCGACTTGATCATTACGTATTTCTCAAAAGAAGTAGCACGCTGGATAAACGAAGATAATCAAAGATGATTAACAAATAAAACCTGTAATGGAAAAGGGGATTGAATCATGCGGTCATATGAAAAATCGAAACAAGCGTTTGCCGAAGCAAAAAAATTGATGCCAGGCGGCGTGAACAGCCCTGTACGTGCCTTCAAATCCGTGGACATGGATCCCATTTTCATGGAGCGTGGAAAAGGCTCAAAAATGTATGATATCGATGGCAATGAATATATAGACTATGTTCTTTCATGGGGACCGCTTATCCTGGGTCACACGAATGACCATGTCGTTGAAGCATTGAAAAAGGTAGCGGAATCAGGTACAAGCTTCGGAACCTCTACGCTGATTGAGAATGAACTGGCTAAGTTGGTCATTGACCGGGTGCCTTCGATTGAGATGATCCGGATGGTGTCTTCAGGAACAGAAGCGACGATGAGTGCGCTAAGGTTGGCGAGAGGCTTTACAGGTCGGGATAAAATCCTTAAATTCGAAGGTTCATATCATGGACATGGCGATTCATTGCTAATCAAAGCAGGCTCCGGCGTTGCCACATTAGGTTTGCCGGATAGTCCGGGAGTACCGGAAGGCATTGCGAAAAATACGATTACCGTACCATATAATGATCTTGCAGCAACCAAATATGCGTTTGAACAATTTGGCGAAGACATCGCGTGTATCATCGTAGAACCTGTTGCAGGGAACATGGGCGTAGTTCCGCCGCAACCAGGTTTCCTCGAAGGCTTACGTGAAGTGACGACCCAATACGGGGCTCTATTGATCTTTGACGAAGTTATGACAGGTTTCCGTGTCGGTTATAACTGTGCACAAGGCTATTTTGGCATCGTACCGGACCTGACTTGCCTTGGGAAAGTAATTGGTGGTGGCTTACCGGTCGGAGCTTTCGGAGGCAAGCGCGAATTCATGGAACGAATTGCCCCGAGCGGGACAATCTATCAAGCAGGAACATTGTCAGGTAACCCTCTGGCCATGACGGCTGGTCTTGAAACGCTGAGCCAATTGACTCCAGAATCTTATGAAGAGTTCACCCGAAAAGGTGATATGCTTGAAAAAGGCATCGGAGAAGCAGCGAAAAAGTACGGAGTTCCCCATACATTCAACCGTGCCGGTTCCATGATTGGACTATTCTTTACGGATGAAGAAGTAATCAATTATGATACAGCAAAAACATCAGATTTAGAGTTCTTTGCTTCTTACTATAGGGAAATGGCAAATCAAGGCATCTACTTGCCGCCGTCCCAGTTTGAAGGTTTATTCCTTTCCACTGCACATAGTGATGAAGATATCGAAAAGACCATCACAGCGGCAGAACAGGCCTTTGCAAAATTAAAAAAATGAGGCTTCATGACACTATTAAAATTATTAACAGGCTACCATTTCTCCAAAAGCTTTTGGAGAAAGGTAGCCTGTTTTTTTGATTCAAGGAGTAAGTGGAAGAAGGACGAAAAAATGGTTGAAGGACAAATTAAATGGCAGTAGGCCGAATTAAAATGGTTTAAATCTGATTGATCCAATCGACATGGATTTTAGCCTGAAAAAGTAAAGTCTACTCCTTATCATGGTTCAGTAAAAATAAGGTTTGGATGGCTGCAAATGAAATGAAGGAATAATCAGCTTCCTTTCTTCATAGATTGATATTGGTATAGGTACCGTTTCCTGAAGCTGAAAGGAGGAGTTGTCTTGTCGCAAGAAAATGAATCGTATTTACGATTTTCTTTAGAGGAATCCGTTTGGTTCCAGAAGGGACAGGAAGTGGCTGAGTTATTTTCCATTTCTCTGGATCCAAATGTGACGATTCAAGAAAGTGATCAATATGTTTTTATACGAGGCTCGTTAGATTTATGCGGTGAATACAAAGACTCGCAAAATGGTGAGGAAGAGGAATTTTCGCAGACCTTTTTGCCAAAAGCCGTTCAAAAGGTCGAGAGGCATCCTGATGGACTTACTGAGTTCACACACCGTTTTCCGGTTGATATAACAATTCCGAATAATCGAATTGCCTCATTAGAGGAGATCGATGTCTCGATTCAAAGCTTTGATTATGCCATGCCTGAACATAACTGTTTGAAATTGCAGGCGGATTTGTTGATAACCGGAATTTATAATGATTCATATGTGGAAGAACGGTTCGATACGGAGCAGGAAGTTGGGGAAACAGAGGAACAAGAAGAAACGGACGGTGAAAACGAGTCATATATTCCATATGCGGCTGCAGTGCCGCCAATCCCAGATTTTCAGCCTGTTTTCCGAGATGAGCAGGAGGAAGAGTTATACACGCCTTTTTCTGCAGAGGCAAAACGGGTATCTGAAGCAAACGAGGAAGAGGAAGAGGAACCAATCTATTTAAGCGATCAGCATGGTGTCCCAGTTTTTGAGATTCCCGTTTCACCATATCCTGAAGAGGAGGAGTGGGAAACGGAAGTGCACAGACAGGAAGAAGTGAATTTTTCTATAAGTGATCAGCCTGATTCAGCAGAGGTACCTATGTCATCCATGGAAGAGGAGAAGCAGGAGGAAAATGTAAGCAGGCAGGAAACCATGGAGAAAGTCGAGACTCCTAGAAAGACTTTGATGGAAGAGGAAGCAGTGGAAGAGCCAAATCATGTAATCAATCATATAAGTGTCCCAGTTGAGAATAGCCCTGTTTCAAATTCCGAAAACGAGGATGTCATCCGGCAGGAAGAAGCTGAGGCTGCAGCGGGTCCTATCCTTAAGGAACATGCGAAGATGGAACATGAAGAGGAAGCAAATTCGTCGTCCATAAGCGATCTATTCAAAAAGAAGGAAAGACCAGCGCCGCCAGCTAAGGAAGTTAAAAATTTCAAAGGCAGGAAACAAGCCGTGGAGCGTGATGATAAGGAAACCGCTGAACATGATGAAAAGCAGCTTTCCATCATGGACTTATTCGGTCGGAAACAAGAAGAAGAGCTGGTAAGGATGAAGGTTTGTATTGTCCAGCAAGGGGAAACGCTTGATGACTTGGCTCAACGTTATGATGTTACGGTTCAATCCATACTTTTCAGTAATGAGTTGGAGTCGAACCAGAACGTCCATGAAGGGCAAGTCATCTATATACCGAAGGCGGTTGCGTATAAGAATTGACCAGGACAGAGAGCAGAGCATATGGTCTGCTCCTGTTTTTTAGAGCAGCCCGGATTTAATTACACCTTTTGGTGGCTAGAAGAATTGAATAATCGGATTGTTGAGTGTTTATAGAGAAAGTGAGTGAGTCTCGTGAGGGAAAACGAGAATCAGCAGCCTATTAATCGGGATCGTGACACGGAGACCGTTTTGAAGGAATACGCCATGTATGTACAATATATTGAGGACTTCGGGCGGGTGAAAAAAGTATACAGTGATCGAGGTACATTTGCCTTGAAATCCATTGTACCGCATAACGGCATTGATTTTATCAGGAATGTTCAAAAACTGTACCATCGAGGCTATAACCGGATCGTTCCCATTTATCAAACGATGGATCAGCGTTACGCCGTCCTTCATAATGGACGTTTGTATTACCTGATGCCCTGGCTTAATAATGAAGGGGACGGGGAGCGTGATGAAAAGCATAAGCAAATGTTCAGGGAGCTTGCTCGGATGCATACGCTGTCCGTAAAGGAAATCCAGGTGGATATAGAAGAACGGGAAGCTCATTATGAGCGGACGCTTGATGCCTGGAATAACGAGAAGGACTTTATGGATGAGTATATTGTCAGCTGCGAAAAGAAGTGGTATATGTCTCCATTTGAAATGACGGTTTGTTCATTCTTCACTGATATTTCACAGGCACTGAAGTACTCGATCAAGAAATTTGAAACCTGGTATGAAAAAACGAAGGAAAGTGAAAAGGTTCGAACCGTGATCACGCACGGAAAGGTCTCTTTGAAGCATTTCGTTAGTGATGAACGGGGGTATGGCTACTTCATCAATTTTGAGAATTCGAATACGGCACCGCCTCATTTCGATTTACTGCCATTTCTCGTTAAATCGGCCAGGACCTATCCTGTCCAATGCGATGACTGCGTCGACTGGCTATATAACTATTTTCGTTATTTTCCTTTGAAAGAAGAAGAATTGCTGCTCATGCAAAGTTATATGGCTTTCCCTGGATCAGCATTGGAATTAGTGAAGGGTTATTCCGATGGCAGGAGCCATCGTTCAGAGCTTGATAATGTTACCCAACTGCAGAGGCAATTTTGGCTCCTGAAGAATGTAGAATATATGGTGATGAAAATCGAAGAAATCGAACAGAAGAAAAAGGCGGCTGCCGAGGCTGCCAAAGAAGAGCAATCACCCCCAAGCTAAATATACATGATTGGATCATCTCCAGTCATGTATATTTTTTTGCTGTGAGGGAATAATTAAATCCATTCGAAATATAAAGACAAGGCCAAGAAAATAAAGGCGACTAACAGGAGCATATCGAAGAAAGTAGGGAAAATCAGCGTACGTAATCCTTGGAATACGATAAAGGGAATGATGAACTGCTGGCAAACACCGCGGAATTTTTTCATCCAAGGCGGTAAAGTATAGGGAGTATATCTTCGCTTCATATTATTACCTTCCTTTTTAGGACTTCTTTTATTATATGGGTGGGTAGTGGGAAAGGTGAAAAAGCCGTCACATTAACTGTTCCTGGAGTATAAAATAAAGAAAATGGCCGGGCAGCGGGAGTGAATGCGTGAAATGAGACGCTTCCTGGGAAAGTAAGCGAAAAGATGATTGACTGGAGCCCCATATTTTTTGTACTATATACTATATGCATTCAATGATTTTACATATGAATATAATTCAATGCAAAGACCGGAAATAGTAAGATGAAATGCACTTTTCAGAGAGGAAACCAATTGGTGTGAGGTTTCCAGGCAGCAGCATCCGAAGTCGTCCGCGAGCAGTTTTCGTGAAAGATCTTAGTAGCGAAGGCCGGTGAAGAGCCGTTATCCGATTTGAGAGCCGAAAGAGATTTTTTTATTTTTCGGAAAAAAGGTGGCACCGCGAACAACTTCCTTCGTCCTTTTGTGATGATGGAAGTTTTTTTTATGCCCAAAAAGGAGGAAATGATATGGAAGAGAACCAAATTTCGATGCCAACTAAATATGATCCGCAGACGATAGAGAAAGGCCGCTATAAATGGTGGCTTAATGGGAAGTTTTTCGAAGCGACGGGTGACGATAAAAAGGAACCATATACGATTGTCATCCCGCCCCCTAATGTAACAGGTAAGCTGCATCTTGGCCATGCTTGGGATACGACACTTCAAGATATATTGACACGCATGAAAAGGATGCAAGGCTATGATGTATTATGGTTGCCTGGCATGGACCATGCCGGTATCGCCACTCAAGCAAAGGTTGAACAAAAGCTTCGCTCGGAAGGCGTAAGCCGTTATGACCTTGGACGTGAAAAGTTCGTTGAAGAGACATGGAAATGGAAAGAGGAATATGCGAGCCATATCCGTGAACAATGGTCAAAGTTGGGTCTTGGGCTTGATTATACCCGTGAACGCTTCACTCTTGATGAGGGGCTTTCAAAAGCAGTACGCGAAGTTTTCGTCTCTCTTTATAACAAGGACTTGATTTACCGAGGCGAATACATCATCAACTGGGATCCATCAACGAAAACGGCGTTATCCGATATCGAGGTTATTTATAAAGATGTGCAGGGTGCATTTTACCATATGAAATATCCGTTGGTTGACGGGACAGGTGAAATTGAAATAGCCACCACACGTCCAGAAACGATGCTAGGCGATACTGCGGTTGCTGTACACCCTGAAGATGATCGTTATAAACACCTGATCGGCAAAATGGTTCGCTTGCCAATTACAGGCCGGGAAATCCCAATTGTCGGTGATGATTATGTCGATATGGAATTCGGTTCAGGCGCGGTTAAAATTACTCCGGCCCATGACCCGAATGACTTCGAAATTGGGAACCGTCACAATTTGGAGCGCATCCTTGTCATGCATGAAGACGGTTCGATGAATGAAAAGGCTGGTAAGTACGAAGGTATGGATCGCTTCGAATGCCGTAAGCAAATCGTCAAAGATCTTCAGGAAGAAGGAGTGCTCTTCAAAATCGAAGATCACCTTCACTCAGTCGGCCATTCAGAGAGAAGCGGTGCTGTTGTTGAACCATATCTTTCGACTCAATGGTTCGTAAAAATGCAGCCACTGGCTGATGCATCCGTTGAACTTCAAAAAGGGTCCGATGAGGAAAAGGTTCATTTCGTACCAGATCGTTTCGAAAAAACGTACCTTCACTGGATGGAAAATATCCGAGACTGGTGCATTTCCCGTCAGCTTTGGTGGGGTCACCGCATTCCAGCGTGGTACCATAAAGAAACAGGTGAAGTGTATGTTGGCCACGAAGAACCTGCGGATGCTGAAAACTGGGAACAGGATACAGATGTTCTGGATACATGGTTCAGCTCGGCATTATGGCCATTCTCGACTATGGGCTGGCCTGATAAGGACAGTATCGATTTCAAACGATACTATCCAAACGGAGCACTTGTAACAGGCTATGATATCATTTTCTTCTGGGTATCGCGGATGATTTTCCAAGCACTTGAGTTCACAGGTGAGCGTCCATTTGAAAATGTACTGATCCACGGTCTGGTTCGTGACGAACAGGGTCGCAAGATGAGTAAATCGCTTGGCAATGGTGTGGATCCGATGGATGTCATCGATCAATACGGTGCCGATTCCCTGCGTTACTTCTTATCTACAGGCAGCTCACCAGGGCAGGACCTTCGTTATAGTACGGAAAAAGTGGAAGCGGTTTGGAACTTCTCGAATAAGATTTGGAACGCATCCCGTTTTGCTTTGATGAACATGAATGGCATGACTTATGACGAAATCGATTTAAGCGGTGAGAAGTCTGTAGCCGATAAATGGATTTTGACGCGCTTGAATGAAACGATTTCAAACGTGACGAGACTTGCGGACCGTTATGAGTTCGGTGAAGTGGGCCGTGTGCTTTATAACTTCATTTGGGATGACTTCTGTGACTGGTATATTGAAATGGCGAAGCTTCCGTTATATGGCGAAAATGAAGCAGCGAAGATAACGACCCGCTCGATCTTGGCTTATGTACTGGATAACACGATGAGATTATTACACCCGTTCATGCCATTCATTACCGAAGAAATCTGGCAGAACCTTCCTCACCAAGGTGAGTCGATCACTGTTGCCGCTTGGCCGGAAGTGAATGAAGGATTGACAGATACAGCTGCAGCCGAGGAAATGAAGCTGCTTGTTGAAATCATCCGCTCCGTCCGTAACATCCGTGCTGAGGTGAACACACCGTTAAGCAAAAAAATCAATTTGATTTTAAAAGCTAAAGATGAGTCCGTCTTAGAAACGTTACAGAAAAACAGCAGCTATATCGAGCGTTTCTGTAATCCTGAACAATTGACGATCGGAATCGAGGTCGAAGAACCTGCTCAAGCCATGACAGCTGTCGTAACTGGTGTAGAACTGATCCTTCCGCTTACAGGCCTGATCAATATCGACGAAGAAGTGAAACGTCTTGAAAAAGAACTCGACAAACTTAATAAAGAAGTTGAACGTGTACAGAAAAAATTAGGCAACGAGGGCTTCGTTAAAAAGGCGCCGGCAAGCGTCATTGAAGAAGAACGTGCCAAAGAAAAAGACTATAGCGAAAAACGCGACTCTGTGATCCACAGGATCAGCGAACTGAAACAACTGTAAAACAAAAGGATGAACCAGCTATATGCCGGTTCATCCTTTTGTATTTACCGCGATTGATGTCATTCCCAGAATCAAATGTTCCGTTGGGAGGATATTCTTTCTTTTATGAATAGGAGGTAATCCCGTACGATATTCATGTCGCTTAGTGCACTTAATGTCCGGCTGCCGACGACATCCTCGATTTCGTTGAGCATGAGGCTGCCATCTTCGGCAAATATGAAATCGATTCCGACCAGGCCAAAATCAAATGCCTCGATTACTCTTTCTACAAGGGTTAAATCGGATGCGGTCAGCTCATATAACGAAGCTGATCCCCCTAGCGTGTAATTTGCCTTGAAACTTGAAGCGGATTCCCTAAGGACAGCTGCCTTCACTTTTTTACCAACTACAAAGACACGGATATCCCTGCCGAATAAACCAGGTTTTTGGACAATCCAATTTCCGTCATTCAGTTCGGCCAAATCATCGGCATGCTCGATTAAATAAACTTGTTTCCCGCCGCGGCCGCGTGTTTCTTTAGCGATGAAAGGGAACTCCATATCCTCGGCATTCGGACTTCCGTTGCAGTAAACGGTATCGGCCATTGGTATCCCCAGCGAGGACAAATATTGATGCGTCTTTGCTTTGTCATTCGCGATTTCGGATACGGATGAGGAGTTAAAGCAGGCAATCCCCAGTTGCTCCAGTTGCCTAGTAAAAAAGGGATCGATGGTCCGGACGATCGCAAAGTCAGGCAATGAAATTGGCTTCATCTCATGTTCCACGTACAATTCGTTGAAACGGTGGCCGATCCTAAGGTCCTCCCGATGGAGAAAGTGTAAATCAAGATCAAGCTGACTGGCTTCGCCAAGCATCCAATCTATGTATCCTTTATTATTTATGGCATCCTCACGGTTATAAATCAACCAACCCGCTTGCTTTTTCATCAGATGCACTTCCTTTTCCTAATTTGTTCAGGATATAATCGAACATGCTATCAGCGATGTTGATGCCTGTACATTCATAAATATTCAGTAAATGAGAATTCGAATTCACTTCGCACAAAAGCGGTCCCTCTTCACCGAACAGCAAATCGACGCCGGCGAAGTCGGCACCTAGAATCTCCGCACATTTGATGGCAAGTTGTGCTTCTTCCGTGGTGGGTGTATAGGGGGCAGCCTGACCCCCGGCAGTCATATTAGCTCGGAAGTCGTGCTCGGAATGGCGTTGCATCGCTGCTATGACTCGATTGCCGACGACATTAACACGAATATCCCGTCCCTTACTGTGTTCGATGAATTCCTGAATGATAAATGGCTTGTGGCCAAGATTACGGATTGTCTTAAATAACTCATCCTCTGTATGGATCAAATATACTTGTTCCCCAAAAGAACCGTATGCTTCCTTAACGATAAGTGGATACCCAAGTTCAATGCCGATTTGTTTAAAGGCATCCATATTGACCCTTTCGATACCTTCGTACGTAAAGGGGGGAAACAAGGTTTTCGGCATCGGTATGCCATTCCCGGCCAATGCTTGATGTGTTTTTGCTTTACTGTCACAAATATCGATAGCTGTACTGCCGTTATATACGGGGATGCCGAGCAATTCCAAATGGCGTGCCAAATGAATGTCTTTATCCATGAACAGAACAAAATCAGGCAGCTTATCAAAGGCTCCTTTAATTAGAGGCACTCCTTTTTCAATTATGGGTATCAGATCTGAATTACGGATAAGAGTTGCCATGATTTCTTTCCTTTCAGCCGCCTCCTTAATGAACAAAGCTAAATTGGAAAACTTATCATGCTGTAAATAGCCGTTAACGACGATCCAACAGTGAAGATCTGAAGGTTTCATTGTAAAACACTACCTTTCATCTAGGTTAATCGTTCATATATTGATAAAATAATATTAACGCATAAGAGCGGTATAAAGAAAGAGGAGGCTCAACGATAATGGTAACAACCATGAAGGAAATCAATCATTTTTTTGAACGGCGCCAAGTTCAATTGGGTATGAATTTTGGCTTATCAAGGATGGAAACATTATTAACTAACTTAGGTGACCCACATAAGGCGCTTAAGTATATTCACATTGCAGGATCAAACGGGAAAGGATCTACCTTGCAATATATGAAAGAAATCCTTCTAGCTGAAGGGGTACGTGTCGCTTCCTTCACTTCACCTTATTTAATACGGTTGAATGAACAGCTGAAGATAAATACGGACGAAATCAGTGATAAGGATTTTATCGCCACATTCCGGGAGCTGCAGCCGTTCATCCAAGAGATGGACAGTAAGGGGAATGGACCTACTCAGTTTGAAATATTGACTGCAATGGCATTTTCTTATTTCAGCAAAAAGGAAGTGGATTTGGTTTTAATGGAAACCGGACTGGGAGGCAGGCTCGATACAACGAATGTCATCCAGCCGTTTCTTTCGATCATTACCTCGATTTCTTTGGAACATACGAATATCCTGGGTAACACACTTGGGGAAATTGCTTCAGAGAAGGCGGGCATCATTAAAAGCGGGGCGCCGATCATCAGCGGAGTCACCGCTTGGGAACCAGCAAAAGTAATCGAAGAAAAAGCGTCTTCAGTAGGCGTGCCTTATTACCAATTAGGTAAAGACTTTCATGTAGGCAATGTAAAGCAAAGTGAATGTGGGCAAAGTTTCTCCTTTTCGCTTGGAGACAGGTCCATCGAAAATGTGGAAATGCAGATGTTAGGCCGTCATCAAATGGAAAATGCGGCGCTGGCCATTGCTGCTGTCCTATTAGGAATGGAAAATATCGATGAAAAAAGCATCCTTAAAGGAATAGGGGAAGCGAAATGGGATGGACGTTTTGAAAAAATATCGGATGAGCCGTTGGTGATCATTGATGGTGCACATAATCCGGCCGGCATCGACGTATTGATGGAAACGCTAAAAGTGCATTACCCTGAATATAAGTACCGGTTCATATTCAGCTCATTCAAAGATAAAAATTATTCCCAGATGCTTCGTGGACTGGAAACGGAAGCGATGGAAATCATCATTACTGAATTCTTCCACGAACGGGCGGCGGATGCGCACACGCTTTATGAAAAATGCAGTCATGAAAATAAAAGTATAAACAAGGATTGGCAGGCGGCGATAAGGGAAGGCAGACGGAAAACAGGGGGAAAAGAGGCCCTTGTCATCACAGGTTCCCTTCATTTCCTTTCACTTGTGAGGGAATTCCTAATCAGAGAAGATGCCTAAAGGGATGTGCCTTTACCGGACTAATTATTTTTCCCGAATGTTGAGAAATGAGGCACTTTATCATGGAAACCAAAGCCTAAGAACCAACGGTAAGCTATATTTGTTTCAACTTCTTCAATTGTTTTACGCATTGAACGAATACCGAAGTTATATTGAATGAAAGTCTAGATCAATACTTGGGCGTCCTATCTCTGAATACAAATCTTTCAACAAATCATAAATGAAAGTGTTAGCTTCAATTTTACGAACCAAATGGTTCGCAGGCACCAGTTGATTTAAAATGATCATTTCAAGTTGATCACGCTTAATAGGATGCATCCTCATCACCTCAAGTTTTATTAAGTCTATTTTAAAACAATAAAGACTTTAGGCAAAAGGGCTCTATCTATAAGTTAAAACAAAGTTGATTGGAGCGGGTGTACGAGACTACTGCTTAGAAAAGCGAGTCCATGGGAGACCCCGCAGGCGCAAAGGGAGTGCCCTACGTTCCTATTGCACAAACCCCTAAAAATTTTCATCGAGAGTTTGTCTACAGTCTGAGAAAAGGATCTTTCAAAGGTCCTTTTCTCTTGTTAACAGAGTCTCTTGAAAAGAAAAAACTCTAATAGAGTGATTGATAACAATTCACCAAGTATATTTGTTAAAATATGTTTATATATTGATTCTATATGACTGATGAATAGTAGGATCTACTTATTAAAATGACGGGAGGAATGAAAAATCATGAAGAAACCAAGTGATTATTATATAGCGGAAGGGACTTTTATATTAGGGTTTCAAAGAAAAGCAATCGAATCCTCGTGCACTTTGTATAAATGATGGCTATCCATATCTATCTCTTCGTCTTGGGCTTAATTTTAGGCTCATTCTTTAACGTCGTCGGTTTAAGTGTTCCAGCGGGTAATTCATTTGCGAATCGGCGCTCTGCTTGCCCTTCTTGTGGGCGTACATTGACATTCTTCGAGTTGATACCGGTTATTTCTTATATGATGCAATCCGGAAAATGCCTGGGCTGTAAAGCAAGGATTTCCCCCCTCTATCCGTCAGTGGAAATGCTGACCGGTGTTTTGTTTGCCTCAGCTCCCATATTTCTTGGCTGGTCGGACGAACTCTGGGTTGGCTGGACATTGATTTCATTATTTATGATCATCTTCGTGTCTGATGTAGCCTATATGCTCATTCCTGATAAAATACTGCTTTTCTTTATGGCGATTTTTACGGTTCTAAGAGTTTCATTTCCGCTGTCGCCATGGTGGGATTCAATTGTCGGGGCAGCGATTGGCTTTAGCCTGCTGCTATTAATCGCTGTGGTGAGTAAGGGGGGCATGGGTGGCGGTGATATCAAACTATTTGCAGTGATTGGCTTTGTACTGGGAATGAAGATGGTCCTGCTATCGTTTCTTTTTGCGTGCTTTTATGGTGCATTCCTTGGAATCATCGGGTTGCTAACCGGGGTTCTAAAAAAGAAAACACTGATTCCTTTCGGGCCATATATCGTTTTGGGGACTTTGACTGCTTATTTTTGGGGCGATTCCCTTTTACATTGGTATGTAACTTTTCTAAGATGAGCTTAAAGGACCATCCCAGTTCAAGAGTAATTTGTCAAAAAACACCTGAACAATGAGGAGTAGGGAACTATCCCCATTTGGCTTCAAGTGAAGATGACATGGAAGAGGTATATATGTAATTGGTGTATGGCGTTATTAAACGGTTCATGGACCAGAAGCACCAGTGCCTGGAAGTTCCTTTTTGTGTAACTCGATATGAATAGGGAAATTTGACGAAACCTATTAATGACAAGACGACAAAAGTCTTGTTATTTTTTTTTGCCTCTATGTTAGGATGAAAAAAATGATCTGGAGGGGAGGAAAAAAATTGGGCAAGACGGAAAAAAGCAAAGGCGTCACGATTAAAATAAATGGGGAAGAAAAAGTATTTGCCGATAAAAATAAAATGGAAAGCCAAGAGGCGGCGAGTGAGGAGCTGGAACAGCCAGATGAGAGTTTCGAATGGATACTCCCTGAGGATTCAAATGAAAACAAGATTGTATTGATTCCCTCACCGCCAAAGAAGAAAATGCCGAAGCTAATCGGTTTTGGGACTAGTTCGCTGAAAAGCCCGGATAATAGACCGATCAAGGCATTCATGATCGCTGTCATGTGTGCAGTGTTTTTTGGATCGATTCTTGGCTTGATCGCCGTTAAAACGATTACAAAGGAAAAAGCCGCAGTTTCTTCGGTCGGGACCTCGATTCCAAAGGGAGCCACTGTTGAAGATAAAAAAGCGGCAGCAAATGAACCAGGAACCCAGCTAAAGACATTTCTTGTACAGGGTGGTGTATTCAGCAGCGAGGATGCGGCAAGGCAAATCCAAAAGAAAATCATGCAAAAGCAGGTTCCAGCTGAAATTTTCAAATTGGAAGACAGCTATTATTTATTCCTGGGATCGGCAGAGAGTCTCACTGCAAGTAAGGAGCTGGCCTTATTCTTAAAGTCCTATGATGTAGACGTATATTGGAAGGAAATCAATTTTGAAGCGGCTGGGACAAGCCAGGAAGAAGAGAAAACCCTTGACAAGATGAAGGCAGTATATAAATCATTGGCAGAAATATCTGCAACAAAGCTTCGCGGAAAGGAAGGGACGGTAAACGGAGAAACCCTGAAAAAAAACCTGGATGAACTGAAGGGAGGGCAATTATCACCGAAGTTTTCAAAAATGAACGATGACCTGACGGCTGCGGCAAAGTCGATTAACGAATATGAGACTTCCCTAAACGAAGAAAAGCTATTTCAGGCCCAAGAAAGTCTTCTTGATTTTTTATTGAATTACCAAAATATATAAAGTTAAGTAAAGAAAAAGGGGAGCTACCTAATGGGACAGGCTCCCAATATGAAACTATCTGCTGACACCTTTTTTTATTTTCCGGGAAATACTTTCGGGCATTTGTCGATTCCTAGTAAACAATAATTGTGGATTGGACCATTATTTGATAGGATAGATATGTATCTCCCTAGTAAAGAAAGGTGACTTTTTAATTATGCAGCCATTGATTTTAGCTTCTTCATCACCACGTCGTAAAGAACTTCTACAATTTCTTCAAATCCCCTTTGAAAGCATGAATTCCAATGTCGATGAAAGTATTGATGAAAACATGTGTCCGGATGCTGCGGTGAAAAACTTGGCCTCCCGTAAAGCGGAAGCCATCGCAGCGAAATTTCAGGAAAACTGGGTAATCGGCTCGGATACCGTTGTTGTCCTTGATGGTGAGATATTGGGGAAGCCGGCAAGCCGGGCAGATGGAAAAAGAATGCTGGAAATGTTATCAGGACGGACACACCAAGTATACACAGGTGTCGCCATCCTATTCGGCGAGCATCGCAGAGTATTCGCAGAAAAGACGGAAGTGACATTTTGGGAGCTGCCAGAAGCTGAAATCGAACGTTATCTGGATAGCGGGGAACCTTTTGACAAAGCTGGCGGCTATGGGATTCAAGGATATGGATCTCTTCTCGTCAAACAAATCAAAGGGGACTATTTCTCTGTCGTCGGGCTTCCGGTCTCAAGATTGGCCCGTGAACTTAAAGCGATGCAGGCAGACTTAGCATAAACGATTTCCCTCTGGCATCTCCCTTTTCCAAGAAAGGGTGGATCAAAAATGTTAATTCGGGATTACCCGAAAGAAGAGAGGCCGCGCGAAAGGTTTCTGCAGGACGGACCGCAAAGTCTATCCAATCAAGAATTGCTTGCTCTGTTATTGAGGACGGGATCAAAGGAAGAATCCGTTCTGCAACTATCGGGCAGGCTCATCAATTCCTTCAAGGGCCTGCGTCTGCTAAAAGAAGCCTCAGTGGAAGAACTGACGGTGATTAAAGGGATTGGTGAAGCGAAAGCGATTCAAATACTGGCCTCTGTCGAACTTGGCAGGAGGATTAACAAATTGAATGATCAAGACCGTTATGTGATTCGATCTCCTGAAGATGGAGCCAATTATTGCATGGAAGAAATGCGGTTCTTGTCACAGGAACATTTTGTCTGTCTCTATTTAAATACGAAAAATCAAGTGCTTCAAAAAACTACGGTCTTCATCGGTAGCCTCAATGCCTCAATCGTTCATCCGCGTGAGGTTTTTAAAGAAGCTTTCAGAAGGTCCGCTGCCTCTATCATCTGTCTTCATAACCACCCCTCCGGAGACCCCTCTCCCAGCAGAGAAGATATTGAAGTGACGAAAAGATTAGTCGAATGTGGTAAAATAATCGGGATTGAAGTATTGGACCATATCATTATCGGGGAACATAAATATGTTAGTTTGAAGGAAAAAGGTTATTTATGACACTATCAAAATTTTTGACGATACGATATAATATTGTTTATGATTTTTAAAAGAGGAAACTTTTTCAAAACTCTTATTGTCAAAAAACGACAAATTATTATTTGAACTTATAAAAGGCATTTTTGTTTACGAAAGGGAGATACCATAATGTTTGGAATTGGCGCTAGAGATATAGGGATTGATTTAGGAACGGCGAATACGCTTGTATATGTGAAAGGAAGAGGAATCGCAGTACGTGAACCATCGGTTGTAGCTGTGCAAACAGATACAAAGCAAATCGTTGCAGTCGGAAACGATGCGAAAAACATGATCGGCCGTACACCTGGTAACGTGGTTGCCCTACGTCCTATGAAGGATGGAGTGATTGCCGATTATGAAACGACGGCTACCATGATGAAGTACTATATGAAGGAAGCTCAAAAGAAGGGCGTATTCGGTAATAAGCCATATGTCATGATTTGTGTGCCTTCCGGAATTACGGCAGTTGAGCAGCGCGCAGTCATCGATGCAGCTAGACAAGCTGGAGCCCGTGATGCATATCCTATCGAAGAACCGTTTGCAGCAGCGATCGGGGCTGACCTTCCTGTTTGGGAGCCTACAGGCAGCATGGTCGTTGATATTGGCGGTGGAACAACGGAGGTGGCGATCATTTCCCTTGGCGGAATCGTAACAAGCCAATCCATCCGTATTGCCGGTGATGAAATGGATGATGCCATTATCGTTTACATCCGTAAGAACTACAATTTGATGATCGGTGAGCGTACTGCTGAGGCCATCAAAATGGAAATTGGTTCTGCTGGAGACACGGAAGGCGTAGATAACATGGAAATTCGCGGCCGTGACCTATTGACTGGACTACCGAAAACGATCGAAATTACAGCTGAGGAAATATCCAAGGCATTAAGCGACACAGTTTCTGCAATTGTGGATTCCGTGAAAAACACTCTAGAGAAAACACCACCTGAATTAGCAGCTGACATCATGGATAGAGGCATTGTGCTGACAGGCGGGGGTGCTTTGCTGCGCAATTTGGATAAAGTCATCAGTGAAGAAACGCAAATGCCGGTAATCATCGCTGAAAATCCGCTGGATTGTGTTGCAATCGGAACGGGTAAAGCGTTGGACCACATTCATTTGTTCAAGACTAAATCAAGAGATTCGCGATAAGCATTACTTCTCAAATAGGGCCGGCTCAACAAAAGGTGCAATTTTGAGCCGGTTTTTCTTATGTTTATCTGTTTCATTATAATCATTTATAGCTGTTTTTTTGGTCTGTATGAACAAGACGATTGTGTAAATTTTAGATGATTTTAGATTTTAGATATTAGATTTTATATATTTTAGATATAGAGGTGCAATTATCATGCCACAGTTTTTTAATAAAAAGCTCCTTCTCTTGCTCGTTAGTATTATCGTTCTCGTGGCATTGATCGGTTTTTCATTAAGAGAGAGAGAAGAGTTGACATGGCCGGAGCAATTCCTGAAAGATACGACAGGCTGGGTCGGAAATGTGTTTAATAAGCCAGTATCGGGTATAACAGGTTTTGTAGGGGGCTTAAAAGACCTTCAAAATACATACGAGGAAAACAAAAAATTGAAAGCCCGCTTGGATGAATATGTATTATTGAAAACCCAAGTCCAAGATTTAAAACAAGAAAATGAAGACCTTCGCGATAACCTCAAAAAAGAAGATGACCTGCGGAAGTATTCACCCACTCAGGCGACGGTCATTGGACGTAATCCTGACCGCTGGCATGAAATGCTGACGATTAATAAAGGGAAGCGTAATGGGGTAGAAAAAAATATGGCTGTCATCACATCCAAAGGGTTAGTCGGTAAGGTGAAAACAGCGACGGATTTCACGGCTTCGGTTCAACTCTTAAGTTCGATCGATAAAGCCAACCGTGTCTCTGCCATCGTTCAAGGTGATGATAAAGCATATGGCTTGATTGAAGGCTTCGATGATAAGAAGAACCTTTTACTGATGAAGCGGATACCTTATGATAAAAAGATCAAGAAAAATTCATTGGTCATCACTTCAGGTTATGGAGGGATCTTTCCGAAAGGTTTGCTGATCGGGAAAGTTGTCGATGTCAAAGTGGATCAATATGGATTGAACCAAACCGCATATATTGAACCTTCGACGGATTTTTATGATATTAATAATGTAATGGTCGTTCAGCGTGAAGTGGGCGGTGTACAGAAAGAAAGTGATGGGGAGGATGAAGCTAAGTGAGATATTTCATCCTTTCTTTTATAGCCTTGTTTTTTTTCGTTTTTGAAAGCATCTTCGCCCAGATATTCGCTGGTGATGCATTCGGGTCCGATAAAATCCTCGTTCCCCATTTCATGATGATTTTCGTCTTTTTCCTGACCATGTACGGATCCAGGAAAATGGGTATGCTTTATGGAGCGATTCTTGGGTTGACTTATGATGTCGTGTATACGGAAATCCTGGGGATTTACATGTTCCTGTTGCCTTTTCTTGCATATCTGATATCGAAATGCATGAAGATCCTGCAAAATAGTTTATTGGTTTCCTGCCTGACGGCGCTTTTGTTTACGGCAGTTTTAGAGGTTGTCATCTTTCAGATGAATGTCATCCTTTCTTTTGCAGATATGGGATTCGGTGAATTTGCGGAACGCAGATTGCTGCCGACATTATTATTGAACCTCGCATTCATTATTATCAGCTGCTATCCTTTAAAAAGAATGTTTGAAAAGCTTGATTTGCAAGGAGGAACGGATTAACGTTCCTGTGTCTTACAAAGCAGGTCGAGAATGTATTTTCTCTTTTCCGTGTACGTAGAAAAAGGAAATTTGTTTTCCTATGTCGAATTATATTTCATTGAGGTGAAACTAACGTCATGAATAAAAGAATTCAGCAAAATGTCATGATTAAGGGAACAAAAGACGGGTTTATGCTTCATCTCGATGATTCTTGCTCATTTTCCGAGTTATTGAAAGAGTTAGAAGTGAAGCTTTCGGCAAACTATCAGTTTCAAGAAAATGACCCGTCCATTTCCGTAAAAGTACATACAGGGAACCGCTATCTTGATGAAAAACAAGAAGAAAAGATTAAAGAGGTCATCCATAAAAAGAAGAAGCTTTTCGTTGATGAGATGATTTCGAATGTCCTGACGAAGGAAGAAGCGAGACGCTGGAAGGATGAAAACCAAGTGACGACCGTGACCAAGGTGATCAGGTCGGGACAGGTTTTTGAAGTCCCTGGTGATCTACTTCTAATTGGCGATGTCAACCCCGACGGAACGGTTCGTGCGGGCGGCAACATATATATCATGGGTCAGCTAAAGGGAATAGCCCATGCCGGATATAAAGGGAATAATGAGGCCATAATAGCTGCCTCTGTCATGAAGCCTGCCCAGCTGCGCATTGCTGGACAAGTGAATTTATCTCCTGACCAATATACGAAATGGGGACATGACTTGGAATGTGCCTTCATGGATGAAGAAGAAAATATCATTATAGAAAAACTGCAAGTTTTAAAGAAATATAGACCTAATTTAAATAGATTAGAAGGGGGTCTCTAATCGTGGGAGAGGCAATAGTTATAACATCCGGTAAGGGTGGTGTCGGGAAAACGACCACCTCCGCCAATTTAGGAACATCTTTAGCTCTTCTAGGCAAAAAGGTTTGCTTGATTGATACGGATATTGGTCTTCGGAACCTGGATGTGATCATGGGATTGGAAAATCGCATCATCTATGATTTGGTCGATGTTGTAGAGGGGCGCTGTAAGCTACACCAAGCGCTTATTAAAGATAAACATTTCGAGGATCTGCTGTATTTGCTTCCAGCTCCACAAAATAGTGATAAAACAGTGGTGAATGAAGAGCAGATGAGGAAACTCATAAGCGATATGAAGCCTGACTATGATTATGTCATCATTGATTGCCCTGCAGGCATTGAACAGGGCTTCAGGAATGCCATCGCTGGGGCAGACAAGGCGATCATCGTTACGACTGCAGAGAGACCGGCTGTCAGGGATGCAGACCGTATTATTGGCCTGCTTGAAAAAGAAGAGCATATTGAACCGCCTCAATTGATCATCAACCGGATACGCGGCCATTTACTTCATGAGGATGAAGAAATGGATATCGATGGAGTTGCCGATTTTCTTAAAATTGATTTGATCGGCGTCATTCCTGATGATGACCAAGTCATTGTGGCAGCGAATAGAAAGGAACCCATTGCCTATAACCCGGACAATAGAGTCTCACTTGCCTATCGGAACATTGCCAGAAGGATCCTTGGCGAATCTGTACCCTTGACTCCAATTGGCGGAGAACCGAAAGGCTTCATGTCCAAATTGAAAAAATTCTTTAGCGTGCGGTAAATTCTATATTCCATATTAAGAAGCGGGAGCATTTTATGCATTCGCTTCTTTTGCTGCATGGAACTATTGGGTATTCCCATCATAATAAATAAAAAAGGCAAGCCATATCCTGGCTTGCCTTATCTATATGCTGGAATGTGCGGGTTATCCGCGTCTTCCGCCTCTGCCGCCGCGTTTTGATTCGGTGCTGCGTTTAAGAGTCGATAAATTTTCTTCACTAGTCTTTAAAAAGCGAACCATTTTATCTTCGAAATTTTCCTTTGGTTGGAAATTACCTTTTGAACGAAAATCTTTAGAACGGCTATCCCCTTGGCGTGGTGGGCGTTTGGTATAAGAAGAGGTTTGCCCTTCGGGTTTATCTATAGCCTTTTTGATGGACAAGGCAGTTTTTCCGTCTTTCTCACTAATCACTTTTACTTCAATTTGGTCGCCTACTTTAAGATGGTCATTTACGTCTTTTACATAGCTATCTGCTACCTCACTGATATGCACAAGACCTGTTGAGCCTCCTGGTAATTCTACGAATGCTCCAAAATTAGTGATACCTGTTACTTTACCTTGTACTTTGCTGCCTATTTCGATTGACATAAAAAAACGTTCCCCCTCAATAATGTTAAAACCACTTTATTATAACAAATTAATGGGAACAATATCAATTGGATTTTTTCCTCAATTATTCGATTATCTGAATCGATGCCCAAATTGCCTGAGGAATTCATTAGTTTCCGGTGGATTTTTCCTTCAAAAAATTTTTTTCGCTTTATAAATCCTGGGGATGTCCGGAAAGAAAAACTTTTCTCCGTCATAGTCAGGACAAGTTGCTCATACGTTGTAATATAGCGCTTTGACATGAACAGGGGGGAGAATCTGGAATGGATGATCGGAGGAAAGATATCCGCAATCGTATCGCCAAGAGACGTAAGTTTAATGATAAACCGGCAGGAAGCAGTAGTTGGACGGAGATCAATAATGAGGAACCATATGGGGTTGATTCATTTAACGGGTATTCCGAGAAAGATCATCCGCTCTTCAAGAAAGAATATTTTTTCTTTAAAGTCCTTGCCAGTGTATGCCTGTTCCTGATTATCGCGGTGATGTTCAAACACCCTTCTGTGCGGCTTGACCCTGCCAGAAGTTTTGTCACGGAGAACATGAGCAAGGAATTTCAGTTCGCTTCAATCTCCAATTGGTACGAAAGTGCGTTTGGTAAACCAATTGCTTTTTTACCGAATGAAGCAGGTAAGGAAACTGTTGATTCGAATGAAGAATATGCAATGCCAGCTTCTGCGAAGATTACCCAAACCTTCGAGACGAACGGTGAGGGAATCATATTGGAAACGAGCAAAGGCTCAAAGGTTGAGGCCGTTAATGAAGGGGTAGTCATTTTTGCCGGCGAAAAGGAGGGGATTGGAAAGACGGTCGTCATTCAGCATGCCAATAAAAGTGAATCTTGGTATGGGCAGCTGGAAGGTATTGATGTGAAGTTGTACGAGTTCGTTAAAAAGGGCAATGAAGTCGGACAGGTTACAGTAAGTGAAGATGGATCCAAAGGCAGGTTTTATTTAGCGATAAAAGAAAATGACGCTTTCGTCAATCCTAAAAAGGTGATTCGATTTGAGTGAATATGGGAAATTACTGTTTAAAATCAGGGTGCATCCGACATTGTGGTTTGTCATTGGCATCGCCATCCTCACTGCCCATTTCGTTGAAGTGATGATGCTGCTGCTCATCGTCTTCATTCATGAGATGGGGCATGCCGTCTGTGCCCAGCACTTCAAATGGCGGATAAAGTCAATCCAGCTGCTTCCTTTTGGTGGGGCTGTCGAGACTGAGGAGTATGGAAATAAGAGTTTGAAGGAGGATTTGGCGGTGGTGCTCGCCGGTCCGCTTCAACATGTTTGGCTCATTGGTGCAGCCTTTTTGCTCTATTTCTTTTCTATTATTTCCTATGAACTGTATCAGCCCTTTTTATATATGAATCTTATGCTGCTGGTCTTTAATTTGCTGCCAATCTGGCCATTGGACGGGGGACGGCTGCTATTCATCGGTGTTTCCCTATATTGTACCTTTCTTGAAGCGCAGAAACATACACTTCATTTTTCTGCAGCATTCGCTGTCCTGGCTTTTTTGACCTGGCTCATTCTTGATCCGCTCAATTTGAACATCTGGCTCATCATCTTTTTCATAAGTCTGTCGCTCGTCATGGAATGGCGGCAGCGGTATTATGCGTTTATCCGCTTTCTTTTGCAGCGCCATTACGGGCATACGAATGATTTGGCGAAACTGAAGCCGATTTCGGTGGATTCACAAGAACCGATTTATAAAGTGCTGGAACTGTTCCAGCGCGGATGTAAACACCCCGTCATCATCATGAAAAACGGGAAAGAAAGCGGTTCGTTGGATGAAACGGAAATCCTTCATGCCTATTTTTCCGAGAAAATGACAAACGGGAAAATCGGCGACCTATTATATTCTTATTAAATATGTTATCCTTTCTTCAAATTGAGGAGAGGATTTTTTTGATGAAAAAGATGATCGCGAACCTAGCTTCACGCGAAAAAAGAGTGGCCGTACTTGAGAATGGTGTTTTACGTAAACTTGAAATCATGCCGCCTCAAAAGCGCAGTACGGTCGGTAATATTTATCTTGGGAAAGTGACGAAGGTGTTACCGGGTATGGATGCCGTCTTCATTGATTACGGTGCAGAGAAGAATGGCTTTTTACACCGTGACGAGATTCCCTCTTACCAGCTGACAAAAAAAAGCGATGGGAAAGCATCAATCGGTCAATATGTCCGTCAAGGAGAAAAGCTGCTAGTTCAGGTGGCCCGGGATGAAACGGGTACGAAAGGTGCTAAATTGACAGGGCTGATCGAGTTTTCAACGGATTCCCTCGTATACATACATGGAATAGATTATGTTGGCGTTTCAAAGAAATTCAAAAATGATGATCTGCATAAGCAGTGGCGGGAAACGGCCTTACAATATAAAAAGCCAGATGAGGGATTGATTGTCCGCACCTCGATGGAGAACGAAAGTGAAACGGTCTTCCTGGATAGGTTAACTATATTGCGGGAGCTCTATAAAGGACTTGAAATTAAGGCTGCGTCCCTCAAGGCCCCGTCCCTTCTATATGAGAGGGACACATACCTTGATATGATCATTTCTGAAATGTCGGGAACGGCTGCCGGAGAACTTGCCATCGATGATTTCGAGGCCTATCAGGAATTGAAAAAATGGGTACAGGAAAACCGTAAGGAGTGGGAAATATCCCATGTATCTGGTAAGAATATTTTTTCTGAATGGAATGTGGAAGCGCAAGTCGAGAAAATGGCCAAGAAAATCGTCTGGCTTGATAATGGCGGATATTTAATTTTTGAAGAAACGGAAGCTTTCACCGTAATCGATGTCAATTCAGGTAAGTTCACCGGCAAGGTGGCGAAGGAAGCAACATTGTTTGCGGTGAATCAGGCTGCGGCGAAAGAGGTCGCCCGTCAACTGAGATTGAGGAATATCAGCGGAATCATTTTGATAGATTTCATCAATATGGACCAATCACGACATGCGCAAGAAATCATCGACATCGTCAAAAAGGAAGCGGCGAGGGATGAGAAGCGGATCCAGGTCATCGGCTTTACGGAACTGGGCATTTTACAAATGACGAGAAAGCGAACATCCCCATCTTTAAGTGAAATGATGACGGTGCCTTGCCCCGTGTGCAGTGGTATCGGTAAAATCGAGAGCCCGGAAACGGTGGCCTTCCGCTTGGAACGTGAATTGCTTGAACATCGGAAGACGGATGATGAAGCGGTCTGGGTGGAGGTCAGTAAAGCGGTGGCGGACGTGCTGCTTGGTGAAAAGGAATCATACCGGCAGACACTGGAGGAATTGATCGCTAAAAAGTTATTCCTATCTTTTATCCCAGGTCCCAGGAATGCCTATTCCATCAAGCGCTTCGGGAGCATACAGGAAATCGGGCGGGCTTTCGAATGAAGGAAGGGTAAATCTCACAAATATATTGACAGGCATTCCGGTTTCATGTTAGGATTTTAATGTTATGTTTGTAGCACCCGTGCTACAACCGCTCAACAACAGGTCCTAAGCTTTTGCCTTTCTGGTAAAACGCCTGTGATTGGCGAGTCTGAGACATTTAAGGAGGTGCAAGTATGTACGCAATTATCGAAACTGGCGGTAAACAAATTAAAGTAGCAGCTGGCGAAGCGGTTTACATTGAAAAATTAAACGCAGAAGCAGGCGAAACTGTTACATTTGACAAAGTTTTATTCGTAGGTGGCGAAGACGTGAAAGTCGGTGCTCCACTAGTTGAAGGCGCTACTGTAACAGGTACTGTCGAAAAACAAGGTAAGCAAAAGAAAATCACTGTTTTCAAATACAAAGCGAAGAAAAACAATCGTAAAAAACAAGGTCATCGTCAACCATACACAAAAGTTGTTATCGAAGCAATCAACGCGTAAGGGCTGATTCTAGATGATTAAAGTTGTCTTTGATGCTCCGCAGGAACGGATTACTTCGTTCACCTTAAGCGGACATGCTAATTTTGCTAAAAAAGGTTCTGATATCGTTTGTGCAGGTGCATCGGCTGTTTCCTTTGGGGCAGTCAATGCGATCATGTCCTTAACGGACGTAGAGCCTGAGATTGAGCAAGGTAGGGAAGGCGGCTATCTTCGCTGCGTCATTCCGGGGAATCTTTCGCCGGAATCGGAAGAGAAGGTTCAGCTGCTTTTGAACAGTATGCTCATATCGCTGCAAACCATCGAACGTGATTATGGTAAATACATGAAAATTATCCTCAACCAATAGGAGGTGGAACAAATGTTAAGATTAAATCTTCAGTTCTTCGCTTCGAAAAAAGGAGTAGGTTCTACAAAGAACGGACGTGACTCTCAATCTAAGCGTCTTGGCGCTAAGCGTGCAGATGGTCAATTCGTATCTGGTGGTTCTATCCTTTACCGTCAACGCGGAACAAAAATCTATCCTGGTGAGAACGTAGGCCGTGGTGGAGACGATACTCTATACGCTAAAGTAGACGGTGTTGTTAAATTCGAACGTTTCGGACGTGACCGTAAAAAAGTAAGCGTATATCCAGTTGCACAAGAAGCATAATTGGCATCTTTGAACAGAGGCTGACTCAAAAGGGTCTGATTCCTTCTACGAGACACTATATACCGCGTCATTTTTAATAATGGTATGCTATATAGTGAAGAAGGGGTCTGGCCCTTTATTTATACTATAGGAACGATTAATAACCAGCATTTTGCAGGAGACTTTAGTCATTAGTATAAGGAAAACAACCTCTGACTTACAAAAGGCTCGCCAATCGGCGGGCTTTCTTAAACTTTCAGGGGGGAAAATCCAAGTTACTCATCCTTCCCATTTGATTAAACCGAATAGACAGTCCAATTCAACTATAATATCTCCAATTGGTGCATAAATAAGGCCCATTCTCTTTTTTAGTTCAAATGGCTCTACCATCGTCCAAAGAACTCAGGGTGTGCGGCTGTATTTTTTGGACGGGGGCTTTCATGTGAAGGCATGTGAATCGAGCTTCATTTCCTGTTTGTCGTTTTTTTGATATACTGTACAAATGGAAGTATTCAACATGATAGAGCTGAAAAAAGTTTCTTTATCATAATTGAAGGTGTTTATAATGGAAAAAAATTGGACGACTATTGAAACTCTTCGTCAAACCAGGCATGACTGGCTGAATAAAATTCAAATCATCAAAGGGAATCTGGAGCTGAACAGAATTGATCGTGTCAAGGGCATCATTGATGAAATCATTGTTGAAACCCAGAATGAAGCACGCCTCTCCAGTTTGAATTTACCTAAGTTCACCGAGATGTTGCTGACGTCGAATTGGAATAATGGCTCATTTTATTGCGAATATGAAATCATTGATATTTTTGAAGGCTCTGCTGAAATGGACGAGCTGATGTATCGCTGGACGAACGATTTCTTTAAAACTCTGGATAAGAATCTGGACCCGTTTTTTGAAAATATACTAGCTGTTTCTATGGGTAAAAAAGAAAAAGAAGTGAGCGATATGCGCTGTTCCTTTCATATGCAAGGCAGGTTCATTGATCAATCCGCAGTGAGGGAGTTTTTGGAAGGTTCATTAACGGCCGAGCAATCAATTGAAATTCTCGAATGTAATGAGGATGAAATATTTTTTAAGATGGATATTAACTTTTAGAGAAGTATACAGCAAGAAATGACTTGCAGAAAACAAGGAAGTGATAGCATGTTTGTCGATCAAACGAAAGTCTATATAAAAGGCGGAGACGGTGGTAACGGAATAGTTGCTTATCGTCGTGAGAAATTCATACCAAAAGGCGGACCTGCCGGCGGAGATGGCGGTAATGGGGCAAATGTCGTTTTTGAAGTGGAAGAGGGCTTGCGTACGTTAATGGATTTCCGTTATCAACGTCACTTTAAGGCACCCCGCGGGGAACATGGCATGTCCAAAAACATGCATGGTGCGGCCGCAAAGGATATGGTCATCAAAGTTCCACCAGGCACGGTTGTCATTGATGAAAAAACGAAGGAAGTCATTGCTGATTTAGTTGAGCACGGGCAGCGCGCCATTATCGCAAAGGGTGGCCGTGGAGGCCGGGGAAATTCCCGTTTTGCTACACCTGCCAATCCTGCACCTGAAATCGCGGAGAACGGTGAACCGGGCCAAGAGCGCGATATAATCATGGAATTGAAACTGTTGGCTGATGTCGGTTTGGTTGGTTTCCCAAGTGTAGGGAAATCCACTTTGCTTTCTGTCGTATCCGCAGCAAGACCTAAAATTGCCGAATATCATTTCACAACGATCGTTCCTAACCTCGGAATGGTGGAAACGGAAGATCACCGCAGCTTCGTCATGGCCGATTTACCGGGTTTGATCGAAGGCGCTTCAGAAGGAGTGGGCCTTGGACATCAATTCCTGCGCCATATTGAAAGAACGAGAGTAATCGTTCATGTAATCGATATGTCGGGTCTTGAAGGCAGGGATCCATATGAAGACTACCAAACAATCAATAAAGAGTTGGAAGAGTATAACCTGCGCTTGACTGAACGTCCGCAAATCATTGTAGCAAGTAAAATGGATATGCCGGACTCAGCAGATAATTTAGCAGCATTCAAAGAAAAGCTGGAAGAAGACTATCCTGTTTTCCCGATTTCTGCCGTAACGCGTGAAGGAATCCGTGAGCTTCTTTATGCAATTGCTGATAAAATCGAAGAAACGCCTGAGTTCCCTCTTGATCATGAAGAAGAGAATACTGGAATCCACCGGGTTCTTTATAAACATACATCACAGTCAGATGAATTTAATATTGAACGCGAATCCGATGGCAGCTTTGCCGTATCAGGATTCAAGATAGAACGTCTATTCAAAATGACTGATTTTACCCGTGATGAGTCCATACGTCGTTTCGCTAGACAGCTTCGTTCATTCGGAGTCGACGAAGGCCTTCGTCAAAAAGGTGCAACAAATGGCGATATCGTCCGTATCCTTGAATATGAATTTGAATTTGTTGATTGATTGAAGACCATGATGGCAGGCAAAAGGAGGCGTGCGGAGTTTGAATAAGGCCGATCAGAAATTTTTCCTCGTTCGGGAGGATGTCCTTCCCGAAGCGATGAAAAAAACGCTGGATGCAAAAGAAATGATTGAACGGGGAAAAGCAGAATCAGTTTGGGAAGCGGTACAGCGAGTGGACCTAAGCAGGAGTGCTTTTTACAAATACCGTGACACGGTATTTCCGTTTCATACTGTTGTTAAAGAAAAGCTGATTACACTGTTCTTCTACCTCGAGGATCGTTCTGGTACTCTATCGGAGCTCTTACGGCTCGTCGCCTCATCCGGTTGCAACATCATGACTATCCACCAAACGATTCCTTTGCAGGGTCGTGCTAATGTTACCCTATCTCTGAACACGGGTGGGATGACGATGGATATTGATGAACTGCTTACTAAATTGCGTAAAATGGAGTTCGTCGAAAAAGTCGAAATTATTGGGAACGGCGCATGAAAACAGCCTGTACATTTCACATGTACAGGCTGTTTTTATTTGTTAGAGGATGATTTATCGATTAACTATTGTAAAAAATCAGAAAATGGCATAACATAAACAATAGATTTTCCGTGAAAAGGAGTTTATAATATGACATCAAAAATTGCATTTCTTGGACCAAAAGCGACGTTCACGGATTTAGCTGTTTCGCGACTATTTCCTAATGATATAAAAATGCCGATGAACACGATTCCAGACTGCCTTGATGCTGTCCGGGACGGGGAAGTGAATCACGCGCTCGTACCGATCGAGAATGCTTTGGAGGGATCGGTAAATATTACGATGGATTACTTAGTCCATGAAGTCACATTACCGATGAAAGGGGAAGTGACGATCCCAATTCAACAGCATTATATGGTGCATCCGGATCATGCATATCCTGGTTTCAAACCGGACATGGTTTATTCGCATTCCCATGCCATCGCTCAATGCCGCAAATTCCTCCATAAAGAACTAAGGGGCATTCCATATGAGTATGTCACATCCACTGCAGCCGCTGCAAAAATGGTGATGGAGAATCCCGATATCAATATTGCTGCGATTGCAAATGATATGGCTGCAGCGGAGTATGGTTTGACGATTGTGGAAGAAAACATTCACGATTACGAACATAATCACACCAAGTTTATTGTCGTATCCAACAGTGAAGTTGACTATGAAGGGCATTTGACCGTTGAAGGGAACAAGAAAACGACCCTGATGATTCAGCTGCCTGCCGACCACTCAGGGCAGCTTCACCAAGTCCTATCCGCTTTTTCCTGGAGGAAGCTTAATCTTTCCAAGATTGAATCAAGACCCATGAAAACAGGATTAGGCAATTACTTTTTCATCATCGACATTGAAATGGCCCTTGACGATGTTCTCATTCCAGGAGCAATCTCTGAGCTCGAGGCCCTTGGGTGTACGGTTTCGATCATGGGAAGCTATTCATGCTTTAGAGTCCAAAATGGTGTACCGCAACGATGATTTCCCAGGAAAATTGAACGCTTAAAGCGACTGTAAACGATTTTTCCTGGGTACATAGGGCTGGAATTTTGCATCATCGATTTCCTAAGTGATAAATGGTACAACCCTCAGCTGTGCTTTATACAAGAAAGGTGCCCCGGGATTAGTTCCGGGGCATTTTTTTGTGAAGGTTTCCGTTAAGATTGGGCTTTTCCTTGTGTACAAGTTTCTTTCTGTAATTTTATGGAATATATATAAAGTGGACAAGAAAAGAGCGATGAAGGAATTCATTATTTTTCACTTTGGAGATGATTCTTTAGAGGAATATGAGGATTACCTGTATGGAACATGATTACATACCTTGTGACTAATCCTTAGTGGATGCACCTTTTTTTAATGCTAGAAAAATATCCAAACATGCATGATAGGATGATGGTTAGCAGAGATGGATAGGCAATTCGAAGAAACGTTCGGTTCTTGGACTCAAGCGGTTGGAACCGTCATTTCCCATTCATTACCTTGGACGAAGAATTTCGCAAAAAACTTAGCTTTGATTGGTAATGAACTTCAGGGGATCTGATTATGCAGAAATATCAAAATCCCGTTTGGAAGAGGCCATCGAATGATGAATTAACACAAGGGATAGGGGGCTGGGGACAGGCTGTAGGCGATGGATAGTGCGGAGGCAATAAAAAATCCTCAAAAGATGTGGCTTTTGAGGATTTTCATTTTTTCAATCGACCAAAATGCCGGCATCCCTCAATGCACCTTCCGCTTCATCAAGCAGTTCTTCTGATGATGCACTCAGTGTATGGAGATGGATGCCGCTCGTTAGTTCCGATAAAAAAGATGCGTTCGTTGCCGTCACCTTAGAGAGGAATTGCTGGACTTCTTTACGGCTGCTGACCATGATGGAAGCGGTCAGGTCGCCGTATACGGGGTGCTCGATTTTGACATCTTTCACCGTGATGCCGATATCCACGAGTAAAAATAGCTCTTCTTGGGCCCGTGAAGGATCATGCTGGCAAGCAATTATCCTTTCCGGCTTTTGGGTGCTCCCCGTTTGTAAGTACATATAGCCCTGGCTCGTGGCAATGATAGGTTCATTCCGTGCTTTCAGGAGCGTTATGTCACCAACGATAACCTGCCGGCTTACATTCGTGATTTGCGAAAGCTCGCTGCCTGTTACTGGCTGATCGCTTGTTTGCAATAAATGTAAGAGTTTCGTCCGTCTTTCTTCCCCGAGTAATTTCTTTCTTTCCATAATCATTCACCTCTTTATTAACAAACATTCTACCATAGAATGGAGGGGTTTATCGAATGGAAGCTATTCCTTCGAGACAGTCTGCCAACTTGTGAAGGTCGTCGGCCGTTGTATTTTTACCAAATGAAAAACGGACGAATTGATGTGCTTCATCTTCGCTTTTCCCAATGGCCATCATTGTTTTTGAAGGATCCTGTTTACCGATTTGACAGGCGCTTCCCGTCGATACAGCAAATCCCTTCTGGTTTAATTCCAGCATGATGTACTGTCCTTGGAATCCAGCAAAGGTCAGTGCCAGAATGTGGGGCAATTGCTTGTCCTCCGCATCGATGATTTGAAAATCGACTTTCTTTTCCGTAAGCCGCTCGATCAATTGCACCCTAAGCATGGAAATCCGTTTCCGTTCATCTTCCATGGTATCCCCTAATTTCTTTGCAGCGGTTACGAAGGAAGCTATACCGGGGACGTCCACTGTCCCTGGCCGGAAACCATATTCATGAGTGATATTAGGTACTGAAGCCTTCAACCGATGGATGGCCGGGAAAATGACGGCTCCAGTCCCTTTTGGACCATAAACTTTATGACTGGAAACTGATAATCCATCACATATGGCAGATAACTTCCCAAGCGGCAATTTAGCAAATGATTGGACACAATCCACATGCAAGAAAGCATGGTGTCTTCGAACGATTTTACTTATTTGCTCAATGGGTTGAATGACCCCGATTTCTGAATTCACATGTTGGACGATGACCAAGCAAGTTTTCTCCGATAAACATTCCTGTAGATGTTCAATATCAACTCGGCCATCTTCCAAATGCCGTAAATACGTAACCTCGAAGCCTTCATGTTCAAGCTTTGCGACAAAATTGGCAATTGATGCATGTTCAGTTCGGCTTACAATCAAGTGGTTCTGCCAGGATGGTTTTGATGCGATGAATGTATCAATGGCAAGCATGTTGCTTTCTGACCCGCCGCTCGTAAAGATGATTCCTTCCTTTTTTATGTTCAGCATTTCTGCTAGTTGCTGCCGTGACATATCCAATAAACGTGCCGCTTCAGAGCCAATATCATGCAAACTGCTTGCATTCCCGAAAAACTTCCGGGATGCTTGGCTGAATACGTCGAGTGCCTCATCATCAATCGGCGTTGTGGCTGCATAATCCAAATAAATCAAGAAATCACCTCTATCTTGTAATCTTAAAAAACTCTTGATAATAGTTTAATAATATGTAAATATAGTTGTCAAGACACCTGTCATAAACAGGAGGAATGAAATAATGGTAAAAGCGGGAATCATCGTTATAGGTAGCGGGATTGCTGCCTTGAAAACGGCATTGGAAGCAAGTAAACATAAGCATGTGATACTCATCACAAAATCAAAGATCCGCCATAGTAATTCCTATTTAGCACAGGGCGGGATTGCAGCTGCAATATCTGATCGTGACAGAGTATCCTATCATAAAAAAGATACGCTGGAGGCTGGTCAGCGTTATAACAAGGAAAAGGCAGTGGAAATACTCGTCGAAGAGGCCCCTTCGGTGATAGCTGAACTTATTCGTTCCGGCATGCAATTTGACCATGATCATGATGGTACCCTCATGCTTGGCATGGAGGGTGCCCACAGTGAAAGGAGAATCCTTCATAGTCATGGGGATTCTACAGGAAAGTACATCATGGAACATCTAATAGGGTGTTTGAAAAACTCTTTGATTACTGTGGTCGAGAATGCGGCAGCAGTGGAGTTGATTATCGGAAAAGATGATTCTTGCATAGGCGTCAAAACTCTTGATAAGGCTGGGAAACTTGTAACGTACCACGCGGAACGAACAGTTTTGGCAACTGGAGGCTGTGGTTCCCTATACCATTTCACTTCAAATTCACAAACGGTTTCAGGAGATGGAATCGCACTTGCATTCAAGGCCGGGGCAAAAGTTCGTGACATGGAATTCATACAGTTTCATCCGACCCTGCTTTTTATAAATGGTAAAGCGGAAGGGCTGGTTTCAGAAGCGGTCCGCGGGGATGGTGCAAGGTTAGTGACTGAAATGGGAAGACCGATCATGGAGGATGTCCATGCCATGAAAGATCTGGCTCCAAGGCATATTGTGGCACAGACGATTTTTTCTTATTTACAGCGCGGAGAAAAGGTATTTTTGGATATTTCAATGATTAAGGATTTTAAGAAGCGTTTTCCGACAGTGAGCTCATTATGTGAAAAAAGCGGGCTGGACCTTAAATTCGGGAAAATCCCTGTAGCGCCTGGAAACCATTTCCTGATGGGGGGGATTGAAGTCGACGAATGGGGGAGAACCTCTGTCCCTTCTTTGTATGCAGTTGGTGAAGTGGCATGCACTGGTGTACATGGGGCGAACCGATTGGCCAGCAACTCCCTACTCGAAGGGCTGGTTTTTGGAAATGCGCTTGGTCAGTTGCTAGCAAATATGCCAGCAAGGTCGATACCGGAAGAAAAAGAGCAGTCCAAAGGTTCCTGCCATTTTACCATTTTACCTGATCTCGCGACATTGCAGGAAAAATTAATGAACGAAGCAGGAATCGTTCGAAATGAAGCAGGTTTAACTCGACTGAAGGATTATCTTGAGACATTCAATATCGAAAAATTGCTGCATATGGAAGTAACGGGATTATCGATAAAAGAGATAACGAATATCAATGCCACAATCGTGGCATGGCTGATTGCCGAATCCGCACTGACCAGAACGGAAAGCAGGGGCGGTCATTTCCGCAGTGACTATCCAAGCGAAGATGACTCCCAATGGCTTGAAAATTCGGTTATCCTTGCTTGCACAGATGTGAAAAACCGGGTAAAAGGGAGGCGACTATATGAATATATTGAAGCTTAAGCAGATGCTGCAACAATTTTTAATGGAAGATATAGGTGAATGCGACGTAACGAGTGATACGATTTTTGATCAAGGTGAACAAGGGACTTTGACATTCATTGCAAAAGAAGGCGGAGTTTTTAGTGGAAGTGACGTCATCAAGACAGGGTTTGCATTGTTGGATGAGCAAATCGAGGTTTCCCTTTTTGTTCATGATGGCGAAGTTTTTGAACCAGGACATCAACTTGCAAGAATGACCGGCGATATGGCTTCTCTTTTAAAAGGGGAACGGGTGGTTTTGAATTTAGTGCAGCGTATGTCCGCCATTGCGACACAGGCTCATAAAGCTACCAACATTTTAGCGGGGACGAAGACGAGGGCTTGTGATACGAGGAAAACTACACCTGGCCTGCGGATGCTTGAAAAATATGCGGTCCGTTCAGGCGGGGCATTCAATCACCGATATGGCCTGTTTGATGCCGTCATGATAAAGGATAATCATATTTCTTTCGCTGGGTCCATAACGAAGGCGGTTCAAACGGTAAAATCCAAACTGGGACATACCACTAAAGTGGAAGTGGAAACGGAATCAATCGAACAGGTGCTTGAAGCAGTGGAAGCCGGTGCTGATATCATCATGTTCGATAACCGGAGCCCCGAAGAAATTAAGCAACTGATCAAATTGGTTCCTGCCCACATCATAACTGAAGCTTCCGGAGGTATTCATTTAGACAATCTAGCCTCATATCGGGAAACAGGGGTTGACTATATTTCATTGGGCAGTCTGACTCACAGTGTCAGGGCACTTGATATTAGCGCTAAGGTCAAAGAACGTGAGGGGATATTGAAATGAACATATTGGAGATGGCTAGTACGGCAGGGAATGTATTGCCTGAAAAATATAAGACGATGACAATGGAAGATATGGAAAAACGGGTCCATGACATTAAGAACCGAATGGGAAAGCGGCTTTATATCCCAGGTCATCATTATCAACGGGAGGAAGTCATTCAATTTTCGGATGTAACGGGAGATTCACTTCAGTTGGCACAGCTTTCCGCCGAAAATCGCGAAGCGGATTATATCGTGTTTTGTGGCGTACATTTCATGGCTGAAACTGCCGATATTTTGACTGAAGAAGGGCAGACGGTCATCCTTCCTGACATGCGTGCAGGCTGTTCAATGGCAGATATGGCGGATATTGAACAAACGGAACGGGCCTGGACAAAGCTTCAGGAATTATTTGGCGATACGATCCTTCCGCTCACTTATGTTAATTCGACTGCGGCCATCAAAGCTTTTGTAGGGAAAAATGGCGGGGCGACGGTGACTTCTTCAAATGCACAAGGGATGGTATCGTGGGCCCTCTCGCAAAAAGAACGGATCCTGTTTCTTCCCGATCAGCATCTTGGGAGGAATACAGCCTTTGACCTTGGCATTCAATTAAATGAAATGGCTGTCTGGGATCCTCATAAGGACGAATTGATTTATGAAGGGGAACTCGAAGATCTGAAGGTACTTCTTTGGAAAGGGCATTGTTCGGTCCATGAAAATTTCACGACGGCGAATATTGAAACGCTTCGAGCGGAGCAGCCGGAAATGAATATCATCGTTCATCCCGAATGTCGCCGTGAGGTAGTCGCCCTGTCGGATTATGCGGGTTCGACATCGTACATCATTAATATGATAGAAAAGGCCGAACCAGGTAGTTCTTGGGCAATCGGCACGGAAATGAACCTTGTTAAACGGCTTATCGCCAATAACTCTGACAAGAACATCATCTCGTTAAATCCGAATATGTGTCCATGCCTTACGATGAACCGGATTGATTTGCCTCACTTGCTTTGGGCGCTTGAATCAATTGAAGAAGGTATTGTCATTAATCCGATAAAAGTCGAGAAGGGCATTGCGGATAATGCCATACTAGCTTTAAACAGAATGTTGGAACGGGTTTAAGTTAATCCTATCAATAATAAAATTGAAAAAGACTTTTCATAACATAAGAAAGGGAGGGCAGAAGCCCCCCTCAGACTGTAGACAAACTCGATAAATAATTGAGTGTGTCTACAGTTTTTTTTGTGGGTTTGTAAAATTTGAACGTTGATTGGAACGCAGGGCACTCACTTTCCGCTGACGGTCCGACCTGGGCACTCTTTGCGCCTGTGGGGACTTCCTTGGACGCACTTTTCCCAGCAGTCTCGCATCTTCCATCTCAGTCAATTTTGTTTTACCATTTAGATAAAACTCCTTTTGCCAACATTCTTTTTGGTTTTAAAATAGAAGTATAGCCAAATCTGTGGAATTCAAGCTGCCTAGCAATTCGCTTGGATTACCGCCAGAAGCATCACGAACAAGATGATTGCCAAACCGATTCCGGCCATACCTTTACCTCTTTTGTCCTCCACGTTCGAGCGGCCCTTTCTTCCACTAATATTCCTCCCAGAATGTAAGAAAAGTTACCTGGACCCACAGCTTTAGGTCATTTAGCTTATTATACCAGGATTCCCCTTTAGTTTAGATGGGTTGAAGGAAGCGTTTCTTTCATGGTGGATTCCTGACGAATCCTTTTTTTAGGATGAATGCATGGTTCCTTTCTAATTATCGATCCTGTAGGTCCTAAGAGAAAAGATTATCCTTTTTCCGGGATGCCATATCGATTTTTTCTTCTTCAAAAAAGTACCTTTCATGTGTCTAAATCATTGGTTCCAATCATAAAAGTCCTTTTTCACGCATAAGTTTTCATGATAAAAATAATAGCAATTCACCCACTGCATCATAGAATATATGGACATATGCACAGGAGGGGTTAACAGCGTGAAAATTCATATAGTCCAAAAAGGCGATACGCTTTGGAAGCTCGCCAAAAAATATGGCGTCAGTTTTGAAGAACTTAAAAAAGTTAACACGCAATTGAGCAACCCGGACATGATGATGCCCGGAATGAAAATTAAAATACCAGGGACATCCGGAGCTGTAATAAAAGAAACGGTTAAACCAAACGTGAATATTCAACAGGGAATGAAAGAATCCCAAATTCAACCGTATCAGGCACAGCCTGCACCTATGAAAGAGCAGCAAATTATGCAAAAACATCCAGTAAAAGAACAGCCGAAATTTCAACAGCCGGTTAAAGAACAACCAATCGTTCAAAAACCAGTAAAAGAGCAGAAAATCTTTCAACAGCCAGCTAAGAAGGAGCAGCAGATCGTTCAGCCAGCTAAGAAAGAGCAACAGATCGTTCAGCCAAAGCCAATCATTAAAGAGAAGCAAATAATCGTTCCAAAAGAAGTACCAGTACCGATGCCAGTGATTCCGGAAATCGATATCAATAATTATTATATGGTCAACATGACCAATATGAGTGTACAGAAGCCTCCTGCACCACCACCTTTACCAAAGAAAAAAGAAGTGCAGGCAGTCACTAAAAAGAAGAAGAAAAAGCCTGCTGTCCAGCCAGAACAGGAATATTGTGAGCCGGTGGATGATTGTATTCCAGTAACGCCAATCATGCCTGGAAGCGGTTATTGTATTCAGCCGCCTCCATGGGCGTATATGCAGATGCAAGGGATGCAAGCCCCATATCAAGGTGCTCAAGGGTACCAGGCGGCTCCACAAGGTTATCAAATGATGGAAGAAAGTTCTGATGTTTGGGGAGGATCTCCTGACATGCAAACGATGGGGCAAGGATTCGTTCAAGGGGCAAGTATGAATCCAGCAGGCCAGCAACATTATCCATATCAAGCCTCAGCACCGGTTCCGCATCATTTTTATGGGGGGATGAATCAACAAGCTCAAGTAGCAGGTTCATATATGCAACAAGAGTATGGGTCATCAATGGAATCGTCTTCTTCAAATGATCACCATAACTTTCCTCAGCAGTATGCCCAGACAGCCGGTGAAGAAGAGGAAGATTGCGGCTGTAATAAGGGGGTACTAGGAACTTATGGGCCGGATGTGAAAGGGCAGTATCAAGGAAACAAAAAAATAGAGATGCAGCATCAATATGAAGCGGAGTCAGAAGAATCGGCTCAAGTCCAACAATATGGCGGTCAAAGTGGTAGCGATCCAGGCATGATGATGGGCGGTCAAAGTGGAGGCGATCCAAGTATGATGATGGGCGGTCAAAGTGGAGGCGATCCAAGTATGGTGATAGGCGGTCAAAGTGGAAGTGATCCAGGCATGATGATGGGCGGTCAAAGTGGAAGCTATCCAGGTATGATGATAGGTGGCCAAGGTGGAGGTCAACCATGGATGATGGGAGGTCATCAAGGAAGCCACTCAGGCATGATGGAAGGTCATCAAGGAAGCCACTCAGGCATGATGGAAGGTCATCAAGGAAGCCACTCAGGGGTGATGGGAAGTCATCAAGGAAGCCACTCAGGGATGATGGGAAGTCATCAAGGAGGCCACTCAGGGATGATGGAAGGTCATCATGGAAGCCATCCAAGCATGATGGGAAGTCATCAAGGAGGGCATTCAGGCATGATGGAAGGTCATCAAGGAGGGCATTCAGGCATGATGGGAGGTCATCAAGGAAGCCATTCAGGCATGATGGGAGGTCATCAAGGAAGCCATTCAGGGATGATGGAAGGTCATCAAGGAAGCCATTCAGGGATGATGGAAGGTCATCATGGAAGCCATCCAAGCATGATGGGAAGTCATCAAGGAAGCCACTCAGGCATGATGGAAGGCCATCAAGGAAGCCATCCAAGCATGATGGGAAGTCATCAAGGAAGCCATTCAGGGATGACGGAAGGCCATCAAGGAAGCCATACAGGGATGATGGGAGGCCATCAAGGAAGCCATACAGGGATGATGGGAGGCCATCCAGGAGGCCAACCAGGAATGATGGGAGGCCATCCAGGAGGCCAACCAGGAATGATGGGAGG
>NZ_JAWRYN010000479.1:0-277 GCF_046534585.1 Peribacillus sp. SIMBA_075
GTCGCCTGAGTGATTTTTTTGTTAATGGAAGCTGAGGCCAAAATTAAAAAACAGCGGCAGCCAAAAGGACGAAACAATATCATCCTAAGACCGTCGCTGTTTAATGGAATGGTAATTCCGTTACCGACTCTACCATTTCACAGTGATATTGCTAATATTGCCAATGTCCAAGCTTTGGAGCGTTACAGAAATTTCCGGTTTGCCCTGTTGCTTTAACACATAGCCGCCCCAGTCTCTCCCGCCATAAGCCGTATACCCCGTGATATCCAACCCAAAT
>NZ_JAWRYN010000480.1:0-277 GCF_046534585.1 Peribacillus sp. SIMBA_075
TTTTACCTGGAAAAACAATTGGCATTATTGGAGGCGGCCAGCTTGGAAGAATGATGGCGTTGGCAGCTAAGGAAATGGGTTATAAAATTGCTGTTTTAGATCCTACAAAGCATTCACCATGTGCACAAGTTGCTGATGTTGAAGTCGTTGCACCATATGACGATTTAAAAGCAATTCAGCATTTAGCAGAGATAAGCGACGTTGTCACATATGAATTTGAGAATATTGATTATAGATGTTTACAATGGCTTGAAAAACATGCTTACTTACCACAAGG
>NZ_JAWRYN010000481.1:0-277 GCF_046534585.1 Peribacillus sp. SIMBA_075
GCCTCATTGCGACAGCCGCTTTATTGCGTGAAGAAAGCCGGGGCGGCCATTACCGGGTCGATATCCCGGAAATGAAAGAACAGTGGACCGGAAAAGTCATCGAGTTGTCGAAACAAGGGACAAGTTTAAGCGAGCGTAAAATTCAATCCAAGGAGACAGTATGATGAATCGTTTGAAAGCAGAACAAGCGTTAAAGGAATTTTTACTCGAAGATATCGGAGACCGCGACGTATCGTCTGTATAGCCAGCGCAAGATTCTCCTAAACTTTTTCCAATT
>NZ_JAWRYN010000482.1:0-277 GCF_046534585.1 Peribacillus sp. SIMBA_075
ATAGAACTCGCCGGCAAATCCTGGCGCTTCCTCTGTCATGACGCCGCGCTCATCCACTGGGCATAAAACGTCCAAGCCATATCTTTTGCCGATCAAGAAGTCATCTTCCCCGTGTCCAGGAGCGGTATGGACGCAGCCTGTACCAGAATCGGTTGTAACATGGTCGCCAAGCATGACGAGTGAAGTACGTTCATACAATGGGTGTTTCGCCTGGATATGCTCCAGTTCCTGGCCTTTGACGGTACGGACGACTTCGTAATCTGTCCATTCCAGCTCT
>NZ_JAWRYN010000483.1:0-277 GCF_046534585.1 Peribacillus sp. SIMBA_075
GTACGTCCATCATCTGAAATATATGGAGAAACAATTGATTATCACTTCTTCGGTCAAAATATACCGATTGCAGGTGTAGCTGGTGACCAACAAGCAGCATTATTTGGACAAGCTTGTTTCGGTGAAGGTATGGCGAAGAACACGTACGGAACTGGTTGCTTCATGTTAATGAACACAGGAGAAAAAGCAGTAGCTTCTGAGCACGGCCTATTAACAACAATTGCATGGGGTATAGATGGTAAAGTAAACTACGCATTAGAAGGAAGTATTTTCGTAG
>NZ_JAWRYN010000080.1:0-9083 GCF_046534585.1 Peribacillus sp. SIMBA_075
AAAAAGGTAGATTTCCTCAGAATAAACTGAGAAAATCTACCTCTATTGGCCCGGAAGGGACTTTTTCAGTGCCCTCCACAATGTGAGGCCTTTTTTCTTTATGGTTTTTCTATCAATCTATTGATTAAAATGATATACATCCCAAATGTCAGGGGTTTCTGAACCAAGGTACCAAGCAGATACACCGCCTAGGTGATTTTGTTTTACCAGGTCAATACGGAGCTTCATCGATTTTTTATCTTCTATCCATATTTGATGCTTTTCCCCTTTGGAAGTATACTCCACGTAATTTTGTTGTGTCTTTTTATCCCATACCTTTTTTAGTTTATGAGATGAAATGATTTTGTTGACTTCAGCCATGGTAAGGTCATGGCTTTTCACTTTTTGGGTCGATAAATCAGTTACCCATTCTCTCGTATAAAATGGTACAGCCAATATGATCTTATGGGCAGGTACTTCTTTCATTAAAAGCTTAGTTCCTTCTTTGATCCAAGGTAACGAGGAAACGGACCCGGCTACTGGGCTCCCTCCCCAATGCTCGTCATAACCCATTATGATTATGTAGTCTGCTATTTTGCCAAGAGCTTTCCTATCCAGACTTTTTGACCAAAAAGGGTCTTCATTTTCTCGGGTGAC
The DNA here is from genome assembly GCF_046534585.1 of Peribacillus sp. SIMBA_075. NCBI lineage: Bacteria > Bacillati > Bacillota > Bacilli > Caryophanales > Bacillaceae > Peribacillus > Peribacillus sp. SIMBA_075. Next base: position 637 of record NZ_JAWRYN010000080.1, read on the forward strand.
ATCCACAGATACTTTAATTCCATGCGGTTTTAGTGCCTTTTTCAGTTCGCCTATGAAAAGTACAAAGTCCTTCTTGCTTTTTGGATCGATGTTTTCAAAATCTACATTTATTCCATCACTTTTAGTTTTAACAAGTGAATCACGTAAAGCTGAAACCAATTTCTGGCGTTTTTTTGTATTGCCTAGTACAGAACCGGTTAAAACAGGGTCAAATTGATTTCCGATAAGCTGCCAAACTTGCTTTCCTTGCTTATGGGCGTTTTGGACGAACTTTGCATCCGCAGAAACGGAAACGAAAATACCGGAATCCGTCAGCGTATAGGAACGAGGAGAAACTACATTTAAATTAGGTTGTTTAATTTGTTGGGTGTAGTTTTCTTTCGATTCATTATGCGTCCAGCCCATGACGACAGGTTTTTGCGCCTTTTTTTGAAGTTGGGATGTCTTTATCCATCCCTTTTTACCATCAAGCAATTGAACCTGGTAGTAATAATCAGGAATCTTCAATTTTTGGCCAACATTAATTGTATCTGCATGTAAGTTATTTAATTTCGTCAAATCACTGGTGGTTACCTTATATTTAGAAGAGATCTTCCACAATGTATCTCCTGATACTACCTTATGGATCTTATATTTCTGGGGAATCTTCAGGCTTTGGCCAACAGTGATTTCGGAAGAAGTTAATTTGTTTTCTTTTTGCAGCTCACTTACTGAAACTCCATATTGATTTGCTACTTTCCATAATGTGTTTCCAGTCTTTACTTTATGAATAATAGGGCCAGCGGAATCCCCAACGGCAGAGGAAATGACGGGAAACTCCTCGCCCTTTTTTAAGGTCTTTAATAAAGTAGAACCTAATTTAGGAGAACTAAAAACTTTTGTATTGTCCACTTTAACAGAACCTATGTATTGGGTTTTACTTGATGAACTACCACTGGTTGGAAAGAGACACATACAAAGAAGGCTTAACATAATAAAACATCCAAAGAATTTTTTCACGATTATTTTATTCCCCTTTGTAAAATTTAACTTTACTAGTTTACTATGGAGAATAGCAATAAAATAGAGGTACATTGTGGAAAAGTCCAGAAAATAGGGAATCATCTAAACAGGAATATTTGTGTATGCAATTATTCATTGTTTTCTTTTTAGTAAAAATCTTGGAGATGGAAGGGCTTCTTGTTCAGCTTCAAAATAAGCGAGTTTATTTGGTATGCAGGATATGATTGAGGGCATCCCCATTCCAACAGCTTTTTCTAAGGCGATTAATAAGGGGAGCTCCTTACCATCAATATCTTCATCCCAGGATATTACATAACAAGAATCTTCAGCACCATTCTGTTTTAGTAACTTAGCTATATCTGCTGGATCTGAATTCGGTTTCGGAATCTCAATGATGTATTCTTCACGAAGAGTTGTTCTGTAAGAATGACAAAGGCGACTTAAGGCATCCTTGCGTTTCTTGGCTGAAGACAATTCGAACAGAATTCTATCTTGGAGCCTTTTGGTGAAAAATGATTTTACAATTGTTTTCTCCATTTCCTTATCCAAACTAATTCCCCTTTACAGTTTTTCAACTGGTAAATCCATATAGTCTAAGCCTATCATAAGTGGCTTTGATAATTAACATCTCTCTAAAATCCCTAGAGATTTACGACAGTTTATTATACGTTTGTCGTTTTTAAGCTTTCTATGATAAGAAAAGAATTCTTCCAAATGGAGATTAATTTGTTGGAACTATACCGTCCTATTCGGTTAGCCAGTTTTGGCTATTTTCCATTTTATTTGGTAGGGTTTTCCGTTGAAAATATCTTGTACATGACATTTGTCATCTTCTAGTCATGACACCTGGTACTAATAAAATCAGGCTGATTTCTTTATAATAAGAAATAACGAAAAAATAAAGGGAAGTGCAATTGATTAATGACCATACAAAATACTAAAAACTTGAGAAAACAAATTGCTCCTTTTGAACAATCAACGACAAAAGAAAGTATATGGCAGATCATCAATACGTTAGGGCCATTCATTATTTTATGGTACCTAGCATATATAAGTCTTTCGGTTTCTTATTGGTTAACGTTAATTCCAGCTGTGTTGGCTGCTGGCTTCTTGACAAGAATTTTCATAATCTTTCATGATTGTACGCATCATTCATTTTTTAAAAGCCGCCGTGCGAATAGAATAGTCGGGACAGTCATGGGTGTTTTGACTGTATTCCCTTTTGATCAATGGGGGCATGAGCATTCTGTGCATCACGCAACAAGTGGCAATTTAGATAAGCGGGGTACAGGGGATATTTGGACCCTTACGGTGGATGAATATTTGGCTGCGCCGCTTAGACTTCGTTTTGCCTATCGTTTTTATCGCAATCCATTGGTAATGTTTGGGATAGGTCCGATTTATGTTTTCCTTCTTAAAAATAGATTTAACCGAAAAGGTGCTAGAAAGAAGGAAAAAATGAACACCTATTTGACGAATGTATTAATCGTTGGTTTAGTGGCATTGCTTTGCCTTGCAGTAGGCTGGCAGTCATTTCTTTTAGTACAAGGTTCCATTTTCTTAATATCAGGTTCAGTGGGCATTTGGCTGTTTTACGTCCAGCACACATTTGAGGACTCTTATTTTGAAGAAAATGAGGAGTGGGAATATGTATTGGCAGCAGTGGAAGGAAGTTCTTTTTATAAGCTACCAAAACTGATGCAGTTCCTTACTGGTAATATCGGTTACCATCATGTTCACCATTTAAGTCCTAGGGTACCTAACTATAAACTGGAAAATGCACATAATAATACAGAGCCTCTAAAGAACGTACCAACGATCACTCTTGCTACAAGCTTACAGTCGCTCCGTTTCCGTTTATGGGATGAGAAAAACAAGAATTTTGTTGGCTTTAAGGACATAAAACATTTAACAAAAAAAAGTGTTTCCGTTCAAGTGAAATCTGAATTGTAACGTTCATGAATCATTCCAGACTCCCTTAATAATCCTTGGATTTTGGGGAGTCTTTTCTTCATATAACGACTCAGTAAAGGAGAGAACTTAAAATGATCCGAATTGTCATTGCAGAGAATCAGCAAATGCTGTTAGAGGCAATTAGTTCTCTACTCAATCTTGAAGAAGATATAGAAATTGCCGGGCAAGCCAGTAATGGAGAAGAAGCTATTACTCTTGTGCACCAATTAAAGCCGGATGTTTGTATCATGGATATGGAGATGCCTGTAAAGAGCGGGCTTGAGGCAGCTGAAGCTTTAAAGTCATTTGAATGCAAAGTGATTATTTTAACGACATTTCGAAGGACTGGTTATTTTCAACTTGCTTTAAAAGCAAATGTAAGTGGTTATTTATTGAAGGATAACCCGAGTGAAGAGTTAGCCTGCTCGATTCGCAGCGTATTGGATGGCAAGCGAATATACTCCCCTGAACTTATGGATGAGTCTTCCAACAATAATGACCAGGAAATGGGTGTGTTAGGCCTGTTAGCCGATGGTCAAACCACACTTGACCCCTCCAATCAGCAAAGCAACACAATTGGGACCGTAAGGAAATATTTTTCGACTATCAAGGATAAAATGAAGTTACCGGCTGGCTAGATGGATTTGGGATAGAGACTTTATGACAGGGTTAGATCAGAAATCCTGTGTTGACACGTTTTTTAAAATTGTGTACGATGGATTAAATCATAATATTGAAAATTCTGTGATAAAGAGAGTAGTTCATTTTGAAATGGAAAGCGAGTTAGGGATGGTGTGAGCCTAATGCAGGACGGATGAATGAAGCGCACTTTGGAGAAATTTCTTGAAACGTCCAGTAGAGAACATCGGGGAGTCACCTCGTTAACAATGGAAAGTGGCCACAATTTGTGGCAACTAGAGTGGTACCACGGGAAACTATGCTCTCGTCTCTTATTTAGAGACGGGGGCTTTTTTGTTTAGGAGGGAAAAATGACGATGAATAAACCAATTGCAGCCTTAATTTCAACTGCTTTGAACAATGAAATGCCAGCAAGTGAAATAGAAAAATTAATGGAAAAGCCTAAATTGATGGAGTTAGGTGATGTCGCCTTTCCATGCTTTACTCTTGCAAAAAAGTTAAAAAAGTCACCACAAGTGATTGCGTCTGAAATAGCTGAACAATTAAACAGTAAGTTGATCCAAGAAGTGAACGTAGTGGGTGGTTATCTGAACATCTTCGTCAATCAACAGATTGTGACGGAAAATGTGTTGCAAACCATATTAAGTGAAAAGGATAAGTATGGCGGAAAGCAGCCTGTACAGGGGAATGTCGTGATTGATTATTCATCTCCGAATATTGCCAAGCCTTTTTCCATGGGGCACTTACGCTCAACAGTCATAGGAAATGCATTGGCTAACATTGCTGAAAAAAATGGCTACAATGCCGTGCGTATTAATCATCTAGGGGATTGGGGCACGCAATTCGGGAAATTGATTGTCGCGTATAAGCTGTGGGGAGACAAGGAGGCAATCGAAGCTTCCCCGATTCAGGAATTATTGAAAATCTATGTGAAGTTCCATGAAATGGCTGAAACGGATGAATCGTTGAATGAACAAGCACGCGCTAGCTTCAAGTCGCTTGAAGATGGGGATGAGGAGGCACTGGCACTATGGAAATGGTTCAGGGATGCGTCTCTAAAAGAATTCGAAACGATTTATGATTTATTGGGCATCCGTTTTGATTCCTATGCTGGTGAAGCGTTTTACAATGACAAAATGGATGTTGTTGTCGAGGAACTAAAAGAAAAAGGCCTGCTTACCCTATCCGAAGGTGCCTATGTCGTGCAATTGGAAGATATGCCGCCTTGTTTGGTTACGAAAACGGACGGTGCGACACTTTATGCCACGCGTGATTTAGCTGCAGCCATGTATCGTAAGCAACAGTTTGAGGCGAAGAAAACCTTTTATGTTGTAGGAAATGAACAATCCCTGCACTTTAAACAACTCTTTAACGTCATTGGAAAAATGGGGTACGATTGGTCAAATGACTTACAGCACGTAGCATTTGGCATGATGTTAAAAGACGGTAAGAAAATGTCGACACGTAAAGGGAAAGTCGTCCTGCTTGCGGATGTTTTGGCAGAAGCAATCGAAACGGCGAAGCGCAATATTGAAGAAAAAAATCAAGCGCTTGAACAGAAAGAACTGGTTGCAAGACAGGTCGGTGTCGGAGCGGTAATCTTTAATGATTTAAAAAATAATCGGATGAATGATATTGACTTTTCATTAGAGCAAATGATGAATTTTGAGGGAGAAACGGGTCCATATGTACAGTACACATTTGCGCGTATTTCATCATTGCTGGAAAAAGGTGAATTTAAAGAACATGTAATCCATTTTGACGCTTTAGGAGAATATGCTTGGTCAGTCATCCAACTGCTTGAGCAATACCCGGTCATTGTCCAAAAATCATTTGAACAAGCAGACCCATCACAAGTCGCGAAATTCAGCTTGCAGTTATCACGTGCATTCAATAAGTATTATGCGCATTCGAAAATCTTGGTTGAAGATGAATGGAAACAAATGAAGCTCTCATTCGCTTTTTCCGTAGCCATTGTATTAAAGGATGCGCTAAGTTTATTGGGAATTTCAGCGCCGAATAAAATGTAAAGTTAAACCGTTCTTGCATTAGCGAAGAAAACTGAATGAAAAAAGAATCCATTTTGATCAATTTTCCTTCAAAATGGATTCTTTAAAAATAAAATGGAAGCAAAAAACGCCTACTCGATGACATCGAACCATAACGGGGATTTATTATCAGGTTCACCATTGTAATTGATCGTGATTTCCTCGCCAGCCTTTATATCTTTATAAGCATAAAAGTCTATCGTTAAATCTTCTAAATTATTATCGAATGTCGCATTTGGTGTGTATGAATGATTGAATAGGGATCCATTTCCTAAGGCAGTGACAGTTTCATCGTCATCTCCCCAATAAAAACAGTGATGAAAGAGTGCAGTTTTCCTTAGATATTTCCATTCATGTCTGGGTGAAATGATGACAGGTGATACCTCAATCAGTTCATCTTTTTTAATATCCCTTGTAGCATATACTCCCCTGCCGTACTTCCCCGTATTTTTAATGCAGATTGGTGACACGAAAGCAACTCCCCTTCGGTCCTGTTTAGCTTTCAGTTGTGTTGTGGCACTTTTTTCATCTAGGTCACCGAGGTGCTTATTTAAGTAATCACTGCGTTTGCGAATGAATTCGAAGATGAATTCCGGTTCCTTGTCGAATAGATCAATCTTATTCTTTTTATATGGATCTAGAAGGATGTGGGGGCGTATGCCCTGGTGCAGTGATAATACTTTATTTTCCATATGCTTCACGGTAAATGTGGTTTCCAATGTTTCAACCAGGAGATCTTTGTAGAACTTACTGTATTCCGGAACCTGCAAGAGCAGATGAATAAGGTGGTTTGCCTTTTTCCCTCCGATAGGGACATATGTGTGCTCCATGATCCCGCCACTGACTTTGCGTCCCCAAGTGGCATCGTAATCCCAAGGAATGATTTCAAATAACTTCGTTTTACTATTGCGATATAGTGCATAGTTATGAGTGAAACCGTCGTTATTCATGGTGCAAACGGCTCCAACCAGCCAGCGTAAGTATTTATGGATATCAAGATGCTGCGAGACTACTTCAGGAAACTTTGCAAGTGGGGTTGTGTTTACTTTTTTGATGAATTCGATTAGATATTCATCATCGGCGGGTTTGCCAAAGGCTTGCTTATAGCCTGACGTAAGGGAGTCTTTTACTTTCCCATCCCTTTCCAATGAAAAGTTGGCATTATTGTTGACAGCATAATAAATCGGACCGGCAGGAAGTCCTCTTTTTTCTAAAAAAAGCCCATCGACGGAATCCAATTGTAAATACACACCTTTAAACGTGCCATTTCGGAATAGGTTGATGTGTTGGCTATGAGGGGAAAGGACACCAAGGTCTTGAAAGAAATCGAGTGAGAGTTTATTGCGAATGAGGGAAGGATCTCTGTATTCGGCATTGAGATGGATTTTGTGGGCGCCAAAGAATCGTTTTGGCTCGATGAAATCAATCCAATAGGATCTTTTCCGGAATTTACGGGTATAAGAGCCCCGATAGGCAATATCGATATCGTAAATGTCGTTTTCTACTTTCAAATAGGCGGGAATAGGGTCATCGCTCCAAATATCCGCACGTAAATCTTCTAGATCTTCTTCTTCTATCGTTAAGAAATAAGATGGAATATGATAAGACATACACTCACCTTCCTTTCTTTTTTAAGATGTTTTATGGATAGTCCGACATTAATGAAGCCGTAATATCATAAAATACTTCCACTTGATCAATCAGGGATCAATCAAGCTGAAGCATTTTATATTTAACTATCTATCTTCTTCTTCTTTTGCCAGTGGATGAGCTTGAACTTGAGCTTGATGAAGTAGATGTTGTTGTTGTTGTAGATGTGATAACAACTGGTGTGGTTCCAGTAGTTGTCATACCAGTAGTTGTGCTGCCAGTAGACGTGCTACCAGTAGACTTCTTACCAGTAGACTTCTTGCCAGTGGACTTGCTGCCAGTAGACGTTCTGCCAGTGGACTTGCTGCCAGTAGATGAACTTCCAGTAGAAGTACTACCCGTAGAAGAACTGCCAGATGAACCTGCTTTTCCTTTTTTCCCTTTCGGCATACAGACCCCTCCTTTAATAAGGTTAATTTTATGATATGCGCAATGGTACATACTTGAGCGTTAGTTAACGACAAACGGGCTAATAAAAATTATGGAGAGGATTTAGGAGAGTTGCCTAATCCCAAGAGAATTATAGAATGGATAAGCAACGGAATGGAGTACCTTCCATTGTTAACATCTTTCGTCAATCAGTAGTTGTGTTGCCAGTAGTTGTGCTGCCAGTAGATTTTTTTCCAGTGGATTTTTTCCCAGTGGACTTGCTGCCAGTAGAAGTGCTACCGGTAGACTTGCTTCCAGTAGAAGTACTACCCGTGGAAGAACTGCCAGATGAAGCTGATTTTCCCTTTTTTCCTTTCGGCATACAGACCCCTCCTTTAATAAGGTTAATTTTATGATATGCGCAATGGTACATACTTGAGCGTTAGTTAACGACAAACGGGCAAATAAAAATTAACGGAGAGGATTTAGGAGAGTTGCCAGGAGAATTATAGAATGGATAAGCAACAAAATCGAGCACTGTCCATTGTTAACATCTTTCGTCAATCATTGCATCATGATCAGGCAGTATAATAAACTCATGAAAAAAATGCCCTTTAATCCCGATGACCGGGAAGAAAGGGCATTTACCGCGGACTACAATGAACTGGATGTCACGTCACGGCTATAATAAATTAATAAGCGAGGCTGAATAGGGCTTTGATGTGTGATAGATAGCGAATATTACTTGCTTCTTTCATCAATGTAGCCGGCAGACCTTTAAGGGAA
>NZ_JAWRYN010000484.1:0-277 GCF_046534585.1 Peribacillus sp. SIMBA_075
TCTCGAGTCTTCGGAGGAGAGATTTGTTTGAGCAGTCATCCGATTCGGTTTTCTTATTGCTTGCAAATAAAGTGAGTCATGTCGAATTTGATGATGCTACCCAGCAGTTGTCTATCACGATTGAAGATGATCACGGCTACTCATTGGATTTAGTAATTACGTATCAAGAAAAATTTGCTCGCTCGCTCAATGCTCTGGAACGAAATAAGCGTTTGCTGGAGCTGCGTGATGTGTTTGTGCTGGTTCAGAATCTAGGGGACAGCTATGTTCCGATCAG
>NZ_JAWRYN010000485.1:0-277 GCF_046534585.1 Peribacillus sp. SIMBA_075
GAGCTATGTCCAGATTGAAATCTGGGACGCAGCACCGATAGAGGTCGTGGCGGCACTTGCCGATGCGCTTGAAGGTCAGCCTCACACTGCCCTCACCATGCGGCCAGCCCCTATATTTATGGCGGCGGCGCAATGAGCCCTATCTCAACGCCTCCAAAGCCACTTCCACCACGTCTTTCTGGCTGCGATTTTTTGCTTTCGCTCGCTCAACTTGTCGAAGGTGTAACCTTCAGACGAGAACCAGAATTCAAGCATCCAGCGCCACAGCGGAATGTAG
>NZ_JAWRYN010000486.1:0-277 GCF_046534585.1 Peribacillus sp. SIMBA_075
CATTCGAGCGATAGCGCCTGATATATCTTTCATATCTAATGATCTTAGAATCATCAGCTTCTTTTCATGTTCAAGATAATCTTTACCATCTCTAGGGAAGTTTTCTGTTAAGTAAACAATGAGTCCACGTGAACTCAACTCCACCAAATTATGCTTTAAATTTTGTTTAGTAAACTTCTGTTTTCTAAATTCCTTAATTTCTTTGTTTTCCTTCAATGTGCTTCTCAATTATAGTCACCTCATGGATATTATCGGAAAAAAGGGAACGATTTTGAGT
>NZ_JAWRYN010000487.1:0-276 GCF_046534585.1 Peribacillus sp. SIMBA_075
CTTATTATTGCTTGTTATAATTGGAAACAAATGTTCTTGAAAAAGATTCTCATTTCCAAAATTGAGGTGCTATATAGATGACGAAGAAGAAAATAGGTTTGCTTGTAATGGCATATGGAACACCGGAGTCATTAGATGATGTAGAAGCTTATTATACTCACATTCGTCATGGCCGTAAGCCATCTGAAGAAGCGCTCCAAAATTTAATCGGATGGTATAAAGCAATTGGTGGAATTTCACCGCTTGGGAAAATAATGAAAGAGCAGGCGCATAAAT
>NZ_JAWRYN010000488.1:0-276 GCF_046534585.1 Peribacillus sp. SIMBA_075
CTTCTTCCTTTGCGATACTCATGTTTCTGTTTACATTGCCGATAACGGTTGGATTCACATAGTAACCGTGCTCGGTTTCCGGATTTTGTGGAACATCTCCCCCAGCCAAAATGATAGCTCCTTCAGCTATGGCACCTCGAATAGCCTCCAAGGTAGACTCTAGCTCCCCGGCATTGGCTTGTGGTCCAATATCCACGCCCTCAGTGAAAGGATTTCCAACTTTGATTTGCTTCGTTTTTTCTATTAATTTGTTCGTAAAGGACTGCAATACAGTGG
>NZ_JAWRYN010000489.1:0-276 GCF_046534585.1 Peribacillus sp. SIMBA_075
TCTGCCAGAGAGGGAGCAGCCGCGAACTTAGCGCCTTGATCCGAGCGCGTTAAAATAATGTTCGATCCGGGACAGTGCATAGCGCGCAGCCTGACGTCGAATTTCATTGCGACCGCCTGAAAACCGGCGCGTTTCTGCAAAAGTAACGATCTGACCATCGCGCTGCCGGTAAGCCCACGCAAAGCATTGGGTTCCGGGAGGCGGGCCTTCCGAAGGCGCCGCGTCGGCAACGCCCGTATTGGAGCCGGCGACATCGGCGCAACTCGCCTCCTGCTG
>NZ_JAWRYN010000081.1:0-8735 GCF_046534585.1 Peribacillus sp. SIMBA_075
GTTCTAGTAAAAGGACATAGAAAAACCCCGAATAAGGGACTTTTTTTACTGTGTCCATTATTCGGGGTATAGTTCACATCTGTTCTGTTCCGGGTCTTTTTGCTTTTGCAGGTTCTCCATGCCTTCCCGCATATGAATACAGTCATATTTTTTCATATCTTCTTAATTCGACAAAATACTCACCAAGTCATTCTTATACTTAATGTTGAAATAGTATTTAAGAGGTGATAGACGTGAAGGAGAGTAATATTGATATACAAGGGCTGTTACTCATAATGAAGGCAAGAGAAATTGGTCTGACCCCAAAGGAAACTAACATTCATTCAAATAATAAGGATTTTAATCAACTGAATAAGAAAAATGAAATGATCCTCCCACATTCCATTTGAAAAACTGCCCATTTTTAGGCATATTTTTAGATTCTTACAAGTATAAATGAAATAAAGACAAGCTTGGGAGGATGGAAAATTGAAACGGCTACTGCTTTTTATCTCATTCTGTTTCACTTTATTTATTATTTATTTCGATTTGACTACGGGTACCCTGCCGCCTTCCCATCCACCGGCCACTACAGGCCAACCGACCGTCCCGGCCAGTAAGCCTGCATCCGCACCATCTGCCGCTTATAAAGAAATCACCATGAAACCCGGGGATACCTTACTCTCCATCATTGAAACGGAAAAAGTCGGATCTAATCAGCCAATCGAAACGATCATTTCTGACTTTCAAAGTTTGAATGAAGGATTGAAGCCCGAAAATATGCAGATTGGCAAAACATATAAGATTCCCGTTTATAAATAACCTCTAAATGGGGATCTGCGCACTCCCAAGCACCATTAAAAGGGATTTCTAAGCATCGAATATATCCAGTAATGGGGAATTTTCCTTGTTGAAAAAAGATAATGCGACCTATTTCCTTGTCAAGCGGTATGTACATTGATACAATATTTCAGAGAAACAAATTAAAAATCAAAACTGATTTTTTCCTAAAGGAGAGAATTCCACTTGAGTGAAATCATACATCGCACCAAGACGCGGCCAATTAAAGTCGGAAACTTAACGATTGGCGGCAATAATGAAGTTATAGTACAAAGCATGACAACTACAAAAACACATGATGTTGAAGCAACAGTTGCAGAGATCCTTCGTCTTGAAGAGGCGGGATGTCAAATCGTACGTGTCGCCTGTCCGGATGAAAGGGCAGCTGATGCAATCCCCGAGATAAAAAAACGGATAAACATCCCACTTGTAGTCGATATTCATTTCGATTATAAACTCGCTCTTAAGGCAATTGAAGGCGGAGCGGATAAAATCAGGATAAACCCTGGTAACATCGGACGCCGTGAAAAGGTAGAGGCTGTCGTGAAAGCTGCGAAGGCTAAAGGAATTCCAATCCGTATCGGGGTAAATGCTGGTTCTCTCGAGAAGAAGATCCTCGATAAATACGGATACCCCACTGCCGATGGCATGGTTGAAAGTGCTTTACACCATATCAAGATCCTGGAAGATCACGATTTCCATGACATCATCGTTTCCATGAAAGCTTCTGATGTGAATTTAGCCATCGAAGCATATGAAAAAGCTTCTAAAGCATTCGATTACCCTTTACATCTGGGAATCACGGAATCAGGTACACTGTTCTCAGGAACCGTAAAAAGTGCTGCCGGACTAGGTGCCATCCTAAGTCAAGGTATTGGAAGCACGATGCGTGTTTCCTTAAGTGCCGATCCTGTCGAAGAGGTGAAGGTGGCAAGGGAGCTCCTAAAAGTATTTGGCCTTGCTTCTAACATGGCCACATTAATTTCCTGCCCTACTTGCGGTCGGATCGAGATTGATTTAATCTCTATCGCCAATGAGGTTGAAGAGTACATCCAGACGGTTAAAGCACCAATCAAGGTATCAGTGCTTGGTTGTGCGGTAAACGGTCCTGGGGAAGCCCGTGAGGCTGATATCGGCATAGCTGGGGCTCGCGGTGAAGGTTTGCTGTTTAGAAAAGGTCAGATTGTACGTAAAGTGCCTGAAGAGACGATGGTCGAGGAACTGAAAAAGGAAATTGACAAAATCGCTGAAGAGTACTATGAAAAACAAAGAGCCGAAGCTGCTGCTGCCGCTTTACAAAATAAATAAAAAAAAATCCCGATTTTTCATTATCGGGATTTTTTTTATTGGCTCTTTTCGTAAAAATTGTTGTTTTTAAAACGAAACTATTTAAGGTTGATTGGAGCGGAAGTGCGAGACTCCTGCGGGAGCAGCGGGACAGGTGAGACCCCACAGGCGCGTTTACGCCGAGAGGCTCACCGCCCGCCCCTGGACTCACTACCTGGTAAATAGCAACAAAGTATGTGAAAACAGCCTTTTTATTTAAAAACCCTTTGATGCATTTTAAGAAATGAAATCAAAGGGTTTCAAATTGTTAAAAGAATGGCAGGATGAATATGCCAACGATGATGGAGATTGCACCTATTACTATGGCCCAAGTACCCAAGTTTGATCCCCTGCTTCTGGCCACTATCCCTACAATTATACCCACAACCCCTAAAATGAACGGCATCATGAATAACGATAAAATGGAGATGATCAAAGCTATGACACCAATAGCCTGTCCTCTTGAAGCAACATTCCCAGAATCATCAGCCTTAGTTGACTCATTATTCTTATAGTCCCTGATTCGCGGTGGTGTTGAAATTTCTGCAGACGTTTCTTCATTATACTGGTTATCCATATTATTGGTAATGGTCCCACGACTTTCATACCGCCTGTCATCTGCAGGTGTATCTTCATTATAATATCGCTCATGATGCTGATCATCCACAACAACGGATGGTTCACTGCCCTTTTTAGTCAATTGCATCTCATCGTCAATACTGGAGTATTGATCTTTTTCCATTGGTGAATCCCTCACTTTCGTTTATGGAGCATTTATAGTGTATGTAAAAAGTGATGGAATCCATCGTGAAATGGTTTCATGTCTTGGAAATAAATAAGGGTTTTTACCAAAGCTATCTTGGTATATGTTACACTATTACAAGTATTGAATATGAGGAGAGATTCATCATGAAAAAACGATTTGGCATCGATATAGATGGAACTGTTACGAGACCTGATTCCATGGTCCCTTTTTTAAATAATGCTTTTCAGCTGAATTTAGCATATGAAGACATAACGGAGTATGACTTATTCCCATTCGTTAATGTTCCAAAAGAAGATTTCACTAAATGGTTCATTGAAACCGAGCCAATCATCTATTCCGAATCTTTATTGGCTGAGGGAGCAAAGGATGTATTGGAAAAATGGACAGAACAGGCTAACTTATATTTCATCAGTGCCCGGAGCAACCGTTTATTGGATATAACGAAGAATTGGTTCACGAGCAACGAAGTCCTATATGATCATATCGAGCTTGTAGGATCACACGATAAAGTTGCTGCAGCCAAGAAATTTGAAGTCGATCTCTTTTTAGAGGACAAGCACGATAATGCAGTGGCCATTTCGGAAGAGTGTAAAATACCCGTGATTTTATTTAATACCCCTTACAACCAAGATCCTGTGCCTGAAAGGGTGATCCGGGTCAACAATTGGCAAGAAGCTTCTGTCTGGGTGAATAATTGGATGTCAGGGCAACCGGCAACTATAAAGTGAGTGAAACAAGAAAAAACCATTGACAGAGTGTCAATGGTTTTTATGTTTCTAAGATGCACTGCATGCAGGACATCGTCCGTATATTTCAAATTTATGTCCTGAAACATCGTAGTCCTTCAAGCTTTCCTGAAGTTCCTGCATCGGACACAATTCGATTTCTTTCGTTTTTCCACAATTCAAACAGATAAAGTGGTGATGATGGGAAGAATGGCCGCATGTAAACCGAAAATGCTTTTCCCCTTCCAACTCCGTCGCTTCAAAGATGCCTAATTCGACAAATAAGGAAAGATTCCGGTAAATCGTATCAAAACTTAACCCTGGATAGTCTTTTTTCATATTCTCCAATACATCTTTTGCCGTTAAATATTTATCGCTGGAAGAGAAAAGCTGAAGCATTTCTTCCCTCTTTCCTGTATGTTTAAAACCTTTATCTTTTAATAATTGCATGGCAGTAGTTACGTTCAAAAAACATCACCCCATCTATCGATTTTTCCACTTATCAAACAAAATTGACAAGATGAGAATTAGCACAGCTATTATTACAATGGTCCCGCCAGGAGCGAGATCAAGGTTGTATGATAAAAATAATCCGCCTATGACGGATACTTCACCGAATATTACCGAAAAAACAATCATCTGCTTAAAGCCCTTAGCGAAACGGAGACTGGCTGCTACCGGGAGCGTCATGAGCGAAGAAACCAGTAATATGCCAATGATTTTCATGGAAGCGGCAATGACCAATGCGACCATGACAATAAAAATAAAATGAATCGCTTTATAAGGTATTCCCGATGCTTTTGCATGCTCTTCATCAAATGATAACAGAAATAATTCTTTATACAATAGGGTGAGCATTAATGCAACGACTATCCCCACTGCCAATATGACATATAAGTCAGCCCGGCTGACGGCGCTGACACTGCCGAATAAATAACCATATAAATCCGTATTGAAACCATTTGCAATGGATATGAAAATGACACTAAGACCCATGCCGCCGGACATTATGATCGGGATTGCAAGCTCTTGGTAATGCTTGTACACCCCTCTTAATTTTTCAATGAATAATGAACCACCTACAGAAAACGCCATTCCTATATAAAGTGGATTCAATCCTGCTAGAGATAGAAAGCTCTTCTGAAGCAATAAACTAAACGCTATACCAGCAAGCGCTACATGACTGAGAGCATCGGAAATCATCGACATCCGCCTTACCACGACAAAAACGCCCACTAATGGCGCAATCGCTCCGATGATGATTCCGGTCAAGAATGCGTTCTGCAAAAATTCAAATTGCAATATCCCCGATATCATTGGGCTATCCTCCAAAACATATTAATGATTATGATTTAATAATTGGACCCCATGTCCATAAATGGATGAAAGCTCGCTTTCATTCAACTCATTATATTCACAGGCATCCCCGTGAAAATGAAGTTTTTTATTTAAGCAGGCGACATGTGTGACTTTATCCGTCACAGTACCAACATCATGGGTTACTAAAATCAGTGTTATTCCTAATTTTTTATTCAGCATCTCAAGCATTTCATAAAATTGGTGGACGTTCTTTGAATCAACGCCAACCGTGGGCTCATCCAATATCATCAATTCCGGCTCGCTGACCAGTGAACGGGCAATGAATACCCTCTGCTGCTGCCCTCCGGACAATTCTCCGATATTGCGGTTCTGATATTCAAGCATGTCCACGGATTCCAAAGCTTTCTTCACCTTTTGCTTATCCTCTTTGACTGCAAACTTGAATAAACCGATTTTTTTGGTCAAACCGCTTTGAACCACTTCAAATACAGTGGCAGGGAATCCTGAGTTGAAGGAGTTTGCCTTTTGGGAAACGAACCCTACCTTTTGCCAATCTTTAAAGCGTCTTATGTCTTCCCCGAATATTTCAATTTTTCCCTTTTGGAGCTTGAACAGACCAAGCAGCAATTTCAAAAGGGTTGACTTACCGGATCCATTCGGCCCAACGATAGCTAAGAAGGCCCCTCTAGGAATTTCAAGCGAAACATGTTCCAGCACTAGATCTTTTGTATATTTGTAAGATATATCTTCTAATTTAATTATGGGGTTTACTACATTATCCAAAGAGATCACCTTTTTTTTAAGAATCATTACGATTAACAATCGTTAGTATAAATCAAAGAAGTCCAGATGTAAAGAATCCGGTCCCCTGAACAAGTGTCCATCCGCCCTGAACCATCAAAAAACGTTAGCTGAACCAAATTCCCGTAAATCAAACAAACTTTCATGTTCACATACGTCTGCTTCCTTCATATGTTTTAACAAAGGAGGAGATCGTTTGAAATTATTTGAAATGATGGTCAATCATAAAATCAACAGTATTCGCCCTGATGAACTGCTTTCCCTTGCTAAGCAGCATGGGGTTGCACTCACCCAAAAACAAGCACAGGATATCACTGCACTTCTAGCAGGTAAAAAAATCAACATTTTTGATATACGTCAAAGACAGAACGTACTGGGTCAAATTACAAAAGTTGCCGGAGCAGGAACAGCCAGGGAAATAGAATCCCTCTTTAACAACCTTACTTCCACCTTTTAAGCCTACTTTCTGACAGACTTTGAATGAGTATACTTAAACTAAATGTAAAATGAAAGGACGATTCATCGAAATATAGATGAATCGTCCCTTTCTATTATGATTATTGCTGAGATCCGATTTTTTCCAGTAAATCTTCTTCAAATTGATTATTCTTGAACATATCAATTTCAAATTTATAAGGGGCCTTTTTGTCTTTCTTGTCTTCCCCTACATAAGGTGTTTCCAGGATTTTTGGAACAGTGCTTAATTGCGGATGGTGGACAATATCATTCAACGCCTTAAAACCGATATGACCGAAGCCAATGTTTTCATGGCGGTCCTTACGCATGCCGCGTTCGTTTTTACTATCGTTTATATGAAGGACCTTGATGCGGTCAATACCGACCAATTTATCAAATTCATTCAGCACACCATCAAAATCCTCAATGATATTATATCCTGCATCGTGAGTATGGCAAGTATCGAAGCATACCGATAATTTTTCATTATGGGTCACACCATTAATGATCATCGCTAACTCCTCGAAAGACCGGCCACATTCAGTACCTTTACCCGCCATCGTTTCAAGGGCAATCTGAACTTTATCGTCGGCTGTCAGCACTTCATTCAAACCTTCGATGATTCTCTTTATTCCCAATTCACTGCCTGCACCAACATGCGCACCTGGATGAAGTACGATCTGCCTTGCACCTATCGCTTCGGTCCGATCGATTTCACTGCGTAAGAAGTTGACCCCCAGCTCGTATGTGGCTGGATTCGTGGTATTTCCTATATTGATGATATATGGGGCATGGACTACGATGTCGCTTATTCCATTCTCCTCCATATGCAGTCTTCCGGCTTCAATATTTAAATCCTCGATTTTTTTACGTCTTGTATTTTGAGGGGCCCCCGTATAAATCATGAATGTGTTGGAGCCATATGAAGCCGCTTCTTGACTCGCAGCAAGAAGCATATTTTTCCCGCTCATTGAAACATGCGATCCAATCTTCAGCATCTGATTACTCCCCTATTTCTTTCTCTGTATACGACGTTCGCGTTTTTTAAAGTTTTCCACATCGCGTTGAATTTTCTTTTTGTATCCCGGCTTGACTTTAGTTGGCTTCTTGACGTGCCTGCTCGCTTTAACATCGATATCAGATTTTTGTTTTTTACGGTTTTTCCGTTTATTACGTTCGTCGATATCAACCCAATCACCGTTTTGGATATCGGCATCACGGAATTCGATGCCCATTTTTTCAAGGCGGTTCAATGAATCTTCATCGGATGTATCATAAATGGTAGTGGCAATGCCGGAATATCCTGCACGAGCAGTCCTTCCCGTCCTATGGATGTAAAAATCCAAATCTGATGGCAATTCATAGTTAATGATATGGCTTACACCTTCAATATCGATTCCACGGGAAGCCAGATCAGTCGCAACGATGAATTGATACTCTAAATCTTTGATTTGCTTCATCATTTTTTTACGCTCACGAGGTGTTAAATCCCCATGAATACGACCGACATTCAACCCTTTTTCAATCAAGGAATTAGCCACATGATCCGCCATTTTTTTTGTGTTCGTGAAAACTATCGCCAAATAAGGATTATAACGAACAATGATGTCATGAAGTAACTGCTCCCTGTTACGGTGGCGAAGCGGTACCAGAACATGTTCAATTTTCGCAGCTGTCGCCTGCTTCGGATTCACTTGAACATACTTAGGATTCTCCATATATTTATTCAAAAACGGCTTCAATTTTTCAGGAATGGTTGCCGAGAAGACAAGCATTTGAATTTTTTCAGCCATACGTGATGCAAACAAATCAACATCTTCAAGGAATCCCATGTCTAGCATAAGGTCCGCTTCATCGACTACAAGCATTTTTGCTGTATACACTTGTAAGGCCTGAGCCTCAACCAAATCCTTGATCCGGCCTGGCGTTCCGATTACCAACTGTGGCTGTGTCTTCAATTTATCTATCATTCGTTGTTTATCAGTACCACCGATGTAACAGCGGACTTGAATCTGCTCATCCTCAGGGAAATGGTCAGCAATTTTCAAAGCTTCTTTGTAGATTTGGTTCGCTAACTCACGGGTTGGTGCGGAAATAATCGCTTGAACCTCATTTTTACCAGCATCAAGCCTGTTCATAATCGGCAGCAAATAGGAATGTGTCTTTCCTGTACCTGTCTGCGACTGGCCAATTAAGCTACTTCCCTTTAAAAGCGACGGAAGCACACGCTCTTGAATTTCCGTCGGCTTATCGAACCCTAAAGTACGAACTGCATCTAGAATGTAGCTTTTCAAATTAAATCGTTCAAATTGGTTTTGTTTCATCAAAAAACTCCTTTATCCTGTCAGTCATTAGACATGTCCTGTTATTATAATAAATTTTACATAAAAAGCGCAAGCGCCTGGGTAGCTCGTGAAGAAAATAGGGATTGTCCCATAAGGCGCTTTTTTGCCTTGTGAGGGCAATCCTCTTTTTCACAGCGAGCTAGGCGCTGAAGCTGGATTTCATAAAAAGCGCAAGCG
>NZ_JAWRYN010000490.1:0-276 GCF_046534585.1 Peribacillus sp. SIMBA_075
GACTGCTTTTCAAGCGTTACTTGCCGTTCTTCCATCGCTTCTAACAAACTAGACTGTGTTCTCGGCATCGCACGGTTAATTTCATCCGCAAGTAATATGTTTGTCACGACTGGTCCAAGCCTTAACTCGAATTCACTAGTTTTCGGATTGAAATATTCAATACCTGTTACATCACTCGGAAGTACATCAGGGGTAAATTGAACGCGAGAAAAATTACCACCAATGCTTTTAGAAATTGTTTTTGCTAGTAATGTTTTTCCAGTACCAGGTACGTCT
>NZ_JAWRYN010000491.1:0-276 GCF_046534585.1 Peribacillus sp. SIMBA_075
GGCGCGCGTTGCGCGCGCTATGCGAAGTCATCGTCCCGCAGCCGGTGCATCGGCCAGTCGTGCCGCTCGCAGCGCTTGTCGATCGCAAGATTGCAGCGGGCAAGAGCGACGGCTATCGCCATGCTCAACTGCCGCGCTTGCAGGAGGCATGGCGGATCGGCCTCGCCGCACTCGATGACGAAAGCTAGCACCGATATCACACGATCTTTGCCGATCTTGATGAGCATGCGCGTGCTGGCCTCATTCAGGCGCTTGAGCATGGAACGCTGATGCGCG
>NZ_JAWRYN010000492.1:0-276 GCF_046534585.1 Peribacillus sp. SIMBA_075
ATAGTTATCTCTAACTTCTTCCAGTGAATCCACCAGATATGCTTCATTCCCCAGAATTAGCTTGAAGTCTTCTGGCATTTCACCAGAATCCTTCATTTTTTTCACAGTTTGGATTGCTTCTAAGTGCGCCGACAATACTTCATGATCTGTAATTGCTAAACCTTTGTAACCCTGATCTAAAGCTGTTTTTAGCAACTGTTTAACCTGGTTTGTAGAGTCTAATAACCTAATATTACTTTTGTCAGTATGACAATGACAGCCAATCATTTAACCCCT
>NZ_JAWRYN010000493.1:0-276 GCF_046534585.1 Peribacillus sp. SIMBA_075
TCTTCTCGCCGGCGCTGATGGCCAGGTCCAGGCGGTTGCCGGGCGGCGCGATCGGACACACCAGGTGCGGCGTCAGCGCGCAGGGCGGGTTCTCGGCACGGTTGAAGTCCAGCACGATGTCGCCGTTCTCCGGTGCATCGACGAACAGGTAGCGCGCCCCGCCATAGCTCTCCTTGCCGCTGGTGCGGTCGGAGAAGATGAAGAACAGCTTGGGGTCGTTCGGCTGGGTCACCGGATGCAGCCGGTAGCGCCGCCCGTCGCGCTCGAACTCGACCT
>NZ_JAWRYN010000494.1:0-276 GCF_046534585.1 Peribacillus sp. SIMBA_075
TCTCCATCCTGCTCTGTCAGTTGGCTCCATTTGCGCAGCTCCTGCCGGTAGCCCTCCAATAGTCCGCGCGCGTTTTCTAGCTCTTCCTGCAATCGTTTTTCCTCTGTAATATCACGGCTAAAGTTGACGACGCGCAAGATGTTTCCATACTCATCCTTCACAGGAGTTCCCATCACCATCAATCTGCCGCCCATCCGTGTGGATTGAATAACCTGCACTTTTTCATTTCGCTCCAGCACGAGCCTTGTAATGGATGGTTGAAACACGCCAGATCGC
>NZ_JAWRYN010000495.1:0-276 GCF_046534585.1 Peribacillus sp. SIMBA_075
GTGCGCCAGCCGGAAGCAACCGCCTTCGCCGCCGCACGTGAGTTAAGCCGCATCATAATGGTAAGCGGCCTGGCAAGCGCGATTCTTTTTGCCTTAGCCGGTTGGCTGGTGGCTGGGCGTATTAGCCGACCGCTCAACGAGATATCCCAAAAGGCAAAAGCCTTCCGCAAAGGTGAACAATTGGCTTTGCCGATAAATACAGGGGTCCGTGAAATTGAAGACTTGTCCCATTCACTCGAAAGCCTGGTGAGGACACTCGGCACTGCGGAATCCGAC
>NZ_JAWRYN010000496.1:0-276 GCF_046534585.1 Peribacillus sp. SIMBA_075
GTTCCACCACTCCGGCCGCCCAGTGCGCGAACTGCCGATCGCCCGTCACTTCGACGTGCCGCCTGGCACCGATCGCCCACACCAGTTGATCCCACAGCTGATCGTCCTGCTGCACGACCGGTCCCCGTGCTCCCACCTCGGTGACCTCTCGCAGGGTCGCTTCAGCCAGCTCGGGGTCGAGGAGGCTGACGGCGCTCCACGAATTGATCGCGGCGTCGCGCGTCCACGGCGTCGGGTAGTCGGCGCCCGCGCACAGGATCCGCGAGCCGGCACTGG
>NZ_JAWRYN010000082.1:0-8654 GCF_046534585.1 Peribacillus sp. SIMBA_075
CAGGCAAAAATTCAAAGGGAATCTCAAAAAGGGGTTCGGAATTTTTTAATTCCGAACCCCTTTTGTCTACAAACTGAAAAATCCGACCAATTGAGGTCGGATTTTTTTTATAATGTTTTAGCAGTATCCGCCATATCCGCCGCCGTATCCACCGCCGTACCCGCCGGCACAACTACATCCAACAATGATTAAGAGTATAAACAATACGACTATAAAGGCGAAACCTCCACCAAATCCAATACCGCCACCGCCACAACTATTGCCACAACCTGACATATCTAAACATCTCCTTTTTTTTTAGGAGGAACTCAAATGGGTTATATATTCTTATGCCCTAATCTGGAAAAAGTTACTGATTGGCAAGCCTTTTAAATGTGCGATTCTTTACATTATCTTATATTTAAATTAGAGAAAAAAAGGTTAAAGAAATAAAAAGAAAAATTAAAATTAAAGGAACTGACAGATAGGGGCAAATTCTTTAACCCATTTATTACGTCTGATACACCATATTCGCCCCTTAATTCTCTTACTGAATTACCCGAGTGATAAAGATCTACAATGGTCTTCTTGTATTCATTATTATATTTCTTCCCTGTATTCTAACGTTCCAATACGAACACGTCCTCTCAAAAATCATTGACTTAACTAAAATACGTCCATGAAACTACACTAACTCCAACCTCTCCCCTTTTTAAAAAAGAACGCACAACAACGATGCTCTCACAAAGGAATCATACGTTTGGATTGTCAAACTAAATCAAACAACTTTTTTAAGGGATAATTTTTTATATTCTAGAGGACTTAAGTAGCCAAGAGTGGCGAACTCAGTCTTAATGATTTTAAAGGTCGCTTCCGCGACAGCGTTATCATAAGGGCAACCTTTCATACTTAGTGAACGACCAATCTCAATTTGTTTAACGTTTCGTCAATCAGTTTGTTTTTAAATTCATTTCCTCGATCTGTGTGGAAGAGCTGAATATCACGGAGGTTCCCTTTTATATATGCAAACGCTCTTGCCACAAGCTTCGCGTCCTTGTTAGGTCCTGTGTTAATCCAATGATTTCACGATTAAAGAGATCGACAAAGTCACAAATGTAATGCCATTTATTTTTGACTTTGACATATGTTAAATCGCTGACCACTACTTTTTTCTCTTCTTCTTGAAGGAATTCCCGATTTAATGCCGAATAAGATTGATTGTTTTATATTAGTCTCTCCAGCAAGAATACGGTCAGGGTCTAAATTTGAAATGATTAAGAATATTTATCTTCCTTTAATCCTGTTCAATACTACTTCATCTGAAAAATATCTCAATAAAATTACAAACATTATGTCAACTAATAGTATGAAAGAAATTGATAAACTCATTATTGGAGATATATTTAAATTTATTAAACTTGAACAAGAAATGCCTAAATTAATGGAGAAGGAGGAATTAATGCATTACAGCGTCCAACTTTGATTATCGCAGGAGAAAAAGATATCTTTATCCCAGCCAATCGATTAAACAAAGTAGTAAGAGAAATCATATCAAATTTAATTGCATTCAAAACATTGGATATGGGACATTTTCCTTCTGGAGAACATTTAATAGAAATTAACAATGAAATTAAAGAATTTTTAAATACTCACTACGAATATCGAGTTATTCGAGTACACCAGATTATAAAACTTATATGCTTATTCCAGAAAAGGGCGCTTTCCGGAGTAACGAAAAAAGTCCAATTTCTCAATTTAAATGCTGAGAAATTGGACTTTTTTATATTCACTTATAGTGCAAAATAACGCTTAAAATAGATGAAAATAACTCATAAAGTGACATACAGTCATTTTCCGATGAAGTTCGGTTTTCTTTTTTCGACGAAAGCTTTTATTCCTTCTTGGTGGTCCGCTGTTTGACGCATTTTCATTTGAGCAGCTTTTTCAATCTCAAGGATCTTAATTAATAGCGGGCGATTTTTTTCACTAAGAATCTTTTTTGTTTTAATCATGGCCTGAACCGGGCTTTGCAGCCATGATTGCACCTTCTTCTCTACCGCATGTTCCAAGGTTCCGTCTGCCACTTCATGAATGAGGCCCTTTGCTTTTGCTTCAAGCGCTGTAAGCACTTTACCTTCCCAGATCAATTCTTTCGCACCTACTTCACCAAGACGGCGTTCAAGGAAAAAGTGTCCGCCGCCATCAGGGATTAATCCAATCCCGATAAAATTCATCGCAACCTTACTGTCCGAATCGGCAATAAGGTGATCGGTTGCAAGAGCTATACTCAACCCAAGCCCTGCAGCTGCACCATGAATGGCACTGATGGTCAATTTAGGCATGAAGTATAGAGTTGTCACCAATTCACTGATTCCATCCATCAGTTCATCGAAAGCGTTTTCTTTTCCAGGCGCGAGCATCATCTTAATGTCACCACCTGCGGAAAATGCTTTCCCATTCCCTTTTATAATGACGACGTCCACTTTATCATTCTCACTTACTTCCTTAAGGGCATTAATGAAATCATGCAGCATTAACGGATTTAAAGAATTCATGGCCTCTGGACGGTTCATTGCAACAGTAGCGGTCCGGTCCGAATATGTGACTAAAACAGTGCCTGCAGGTAATGTCGATTCAATACTCAATTTATTTCCTCCTCTTTTGTTCTATGAATCTATTATATAGTTTTGATAAGTTGTCAGAATAGGGTGAAAAGTTTCAATTAAATAAACATATTATCACTTCTTGATATATTTATCCTGAAGCTGATCTCGCAAAGCCCTTTTCAGGAACTTCCCAACACCCGTTTTCGGAATATCTTCCAAAAAGACCACTTCATCCGGCAGCCACCATTTTGCAAATTGCGGCTTTAAAAATTCGATGATGTCTTCTTGGGACACCTGCCCCTTGTATTCGTCTTTCAAAACAACACAAGCAATCGGTCGTTCCTGCCATTTTTCGTGAGGCACTGCAATCACCGCCGCCTCAAAGACTCCTTCATTGGCCATTAATGCATTCTCTATATCAACGGAAGAAATCCACTCACCGCCGCTTTTAATCAAGTCCTTAGTCCTGTCGACGATTTTCACGAATCCTTCTTCATCAATCGTGACAACATCCCCGGTATAAAGCCAGCCATCTTTAAATGTATCCTCTGACCGCTCATCCTTAAAATATTCATTCGCAATCCATGGACCTCTAATTAGTAATTCGCCCATTTCTTTTCCATCAGGTTTTACTTCGCCGTCCTGGCCGACCACTTTAATTTCAATCATTGGCGAGACAAGGCCCTGCTTGGCCTTCAACTCATATAGTTCTTCTTCAGGGAGGTCTTCCTGATAGCTTTTTGGTTTGGAAACAAAAACGAGCGGGCTTGTTTCAGTCATTCCATAGGCATGCAGGAATGGAATCCCGTACTTTTGTTCAAAGGTTTTAATCATGCTTTTTGGGGCTGCCGACCCTCCGCATAAAACTGCGCGAATGCTGCTCATATCATAGCTACCTTCTTCCAGCTCCTTCAATAGGCCCAGCCATATCGTCGGAACCCCTGCTGCAATTGTAACCTTCTCCGTTTCTATAAGCTCTGCCAAAATTTTTGGGGTGAAGTAGGGTCCAGGCAAAACCATCTTAGTGCCAAACCAAACACTGGCAAAAGGCATGCCCCAAGCATTCACGTGAAACATGGGCACGACTGCAAGGGCCACATCCCGTTCGCTTATTGCTGTAGAATCAGCAAGTCCCAATGCAATCGCATGCAACAAAATCCCGCGATGTGAATAAACCACACCTTTTGGATTCCCGGTCGTGGCGGAGGTATAACATATGCCGGCAGGAGCATTTTCATCCAAAGCTTGAATGAAGGGCTGTTTTGGATTCCCTTCGGCTAATAACTTTTCATAATGATAAATTGGTGAAAGGGTCGTTTCAGGCAGCTCATCTTTATCGGTCATTAAGATATATCCTTCCACGGTCGTTAACTCATCTTTAATCGCTTCTAACAGGGGGATGACATCCGGATCTATCAGTAATAATCGATCTTCCGCACTATTGATGATATAAGAAACATGTTGGGGTGAGAGACGCATATTAATTGTATGTAGGACAGCGCCATGACAAGGAATCGCAAAATAAGCTTCTAAATGCCGATGATGGTTCCAGGCAAGTGTTCCAACACGGTCACCTGTTTTAATACCGAATTTTTCAAGGTTACTAGCTAGCCTTCTTGTACGCGCAGCAATTTCAGCATACGTAAAAGTGTGAATTCCACCATCCGTACGCGAAACTACCTCTTTCTTCGGAAAATATTTTTCAGCTCTCTCAATGATTTGAGTCATGATTAATGGAGTATCCATCATTCCAATCTCCCCCTTGTATTGAAAACGTCTTCATTATATATTCGACCAGAAAAAAAATAATCCTTTATCCCTAGGTGCTTTTTACTTTTAAGACCATATTTTTTCGCTATAGCAGATTGGCTACCCTCATTATTTAAATAACTTTGGTCAACCTGAATCTTGAATTCCTCTGAATAAGTTTGAAATTTATCCCCTTTTTTAGCCATAATAAAATTCCCTCCAAGAAATTGTGTAACATCCATGTTTTTTCATGGACTTTTTACACTGGCTACTTTAAGGGGGAATATCAACCAGATCCTTTTTTTAAAATATTCTAATCGTTCACCCTGCAGTTCTAAGAATGTCGGAATTATAGGTCAACGGCCCGTTTTTAAGTTAAAGACAAAGAATAACGAGGCAACGACCTATTTTTTATGTTTCTTTCCAGAAAAAGAGGTAATAGTAAAGATACAATTATATTTAAAAGGGAGCTCATTTATGGTAAACAAGATAAACGAAGAACTTGAGGCATATTGTGCGAGCGAATATTCAAAGCTATCACGGGTGATCGTCTGTGAACCTCGTTATATGGAGATCCGTGAAATCATTAACGAAACGCAAAAAGAGTTTATAGAAAAAAATATCGATAAGGAACTTGCCAGGGAACAGCACGCCCAATTTATTAAGGCACTTGAACATGAAGGGATTGAAGTCATCAAACTTCCGCCTAAATATACATATCCAGAACAGGTTTTTACGAGAGATATCGGTTTCACTCTTGGCAATACCGTTTACGTAGCCGAGATGGCTACAGGTATCAGGCAGGGTGAGGAACTATTATTGAAATCCTGGCTCGAAACGAATGGTATCCCATTTTTCAACCTCCGCGAAAACCATATAGAGGGAGGGGATGTCATTATCGACGGAAAAACCATCTATATTGGAGTCAGTGATAGAACGAATGAAACATCTATTAAGCATCTCCAAACCTTATTACCGGAATACGAAATCATCGCGGTGCCTTTCATTGAAAAATTCCTTCATTTAGACTGCGTTTTCAATATCATATCACCAACAGAGGCGCTTATTTTTCCAGAGTCCTTTACAAAAAAAGAGTTGGATTTATTAGCTTCACGTTATGACATAATTGAAGTGACTATAAAAGAACAATTCACATTAGGGACCAATGTGCTTTCCATTGGGAATAAAAAATTATTCAGCCTCCCATGTAATAAAAAGGTAAATAGTCACCTTCGTGAACGCGGATACGAAGTCATAGAAGTTGATATAAGCGAAATCATCAAGTCCGGTGGCTCTTTCCGTTGTTGCACCATGCCATTATTGAGGACAACGAATAAGAAGATTGATCCAGCCTGAGAAGAATGAAAAGATTTTACCGTACTTGCCCTTTTGAAGCCCTGTTTAATTCAACTTTTTCAAACATTATTGTTGATTTTTGTACAAACAAATGAGACCGCTTGAGTGGTCTCTTTAATTTTATGGAGCTCCCGCATCTGTTTGAGGAACAAGGAATAATTAAGGGTTTAGTTCTTTTTTTAAAGCCTTGATTCCATCAAGTACACTTTTAAAATTTTCATCATTGTTCAATTTATTTCTTGCATGGAGCAAAACCGGTCTAACAGATTCCACCGAACGTCCAAAATCGTACATCCATTCATATCGAGGAACCATCCAAGTATGAAAATGGTGGAGAGTATCCTCATTGTAAAAATAATAAACATGTTCTATCCCTAGTACCTCCCTTTGAGCTTTTCTAATCTTGGATAATATGTTTATGTAATCAACCTTCTCCAAGTCATATAATTCATCAAAGCACTTAATATGGCGTTTGGATGCTAAAATAACTAAACCTACAATGGGATATGCAACGTCTTGGTGAGCATGAAAATACTCGGTTTCGACTATTGCACCACCATCCGCTTCTATCTCCCCATTCGTCAAAGCACAGCTTAAACATTCGATTTCAATCGTTTTTCCATTAAACAAAGTCATTTTCCTCATAAATCCCTCCAAAAGAGTACTTAATTAACTCTGTT
This sequence comes from Peribacillus sp. SIMBA_075, assembly GCF_046534585.1. Classification (NCBI taxonomy): domain Bacteria; kingdom Bacillati; phylum Bacillota; class Bacilli; order Caryophanales; family Bacillaceae; genus Peribacillus; species Peribacillus sp. SIMBA_075. Next base: position 6,371 of record NZ_JAWRYN010000082.1, read on the forward strand.
GATTTTCGTTAATGTACATAGATATCCGATAATAGAATGCTTGTTTTTTTGAAATGAAAGGACTTGGATATCCACTTTCTTTTAATTAGTGCAGCAGTCTTAATAGAATTTCAGAATCCTTTCTATTTAACTGTACAAACTGGCTATGTTTATCCCGCGTCAATTCCACACTATTTTCTTCGGAATTAACCCAAACATAATACACGGGTATCTTCCCTGCATCTTTATCATCATTAAAATAAAAGATATAGTCCGCCTTAGGATGACCTTTCTCCAACTCGTATTTGTCCCAGTCAGCATTCTTTATTATCTCTTTTGTTTTTTCTGTTCTTTCAATCTCTATCTTTTCTTTATATGCTTCGAATTTGTAGTTTTTACCTTCATATTTTTGAATGGAAATATGTTCTTGCTTTGTTGTACAACCTGCGGTAAATGTTATTGATAATAGGCTAAGTGCAAGCAGGAATGGTTTCCTTTTCATTACATGTCATCTCCTCATACCTTAGGTGGATTATTTATCCAATATATTTCATTATACTAGTCAACTCAAAAGAGTAATAGGAATGTTTATCGTTTTAAGCAGTAAAAAAACCTCAAGTTTTTCACTTGAGAGTTCATGCCCCCGGTATCCCTTCGGCTATAGCCTGCGTTCAACCAAGCCCAACCGAAAACCATGCTTATCACACCTGTCAATCGGATGAGTGAACGATTGACTTTTTTGGACAAAGAAATTTTGACAAAGGGGATACTTAAAATCGACGTGAACAGAAGCTTGCTAAACAGAGACCCACACCCATACCAGTATGATAATGTAAATGGTACCCTGCCAGGCTGCTTAACGAGGAAAGCATTTCATCGAGATCTGTAATGATTTTCCCATCCACTTCATGTTTCAATAATAATGAGCCCAGATGACTATATCCTTCCAATAAGAGTACAGAGTCCTTCTGATCTGAAGGATTCGAAAAGCAAGTGATCCATTATCAGCCTTTTACCATCAAAATCAGCTCGGTTTCCTGCATTGCCTGCTCAACCATCGTTTTGTATACCTTTTTCGCCGATTGTGTCGTCAACATCATTGTGGCCCCTTCTTCCAAACCTTTTGAAAAGACATATCTAAAGTTTGATAATATTGAAATATCCTTGCTATAATTTCAAGAGATAGTCTTTATTAAAAAGAGATTGAAAGGGGAATGTAAAATGAATTATGTAAAAAATCAGCTAACGGTTATGCGCGGCAGTCTTTTAAAAGAAATCGAGGGAATCAAACCAGAGTTCATGGATGTGCAGCCTGAAGGTTTTAATAATACAATCCATTGGCATCTTGGACATGTCCTTACTGCAGCCGAAAATTTTTTATTGAAATCCAACAGTGAATTGCCAGCGAATTACAGCCAGCTATTTGGATATGGCTCAAAACCCTCCGACTGGACCGGGGATGTACCTTCCGTTGAAGTTTTAAAGCAACAGCTGCAAGAACAACTTGGCCGACTTCTTGAAATTCCTGAAGAACGATTGACAGAGAAAACAGCAAAGCCTTTCAACGGAATGGAAACAGTGGGGGAATTCATTAATTTCGTAGTCCTGCACGAAGCCAATCACATTGGACAAATTCATGCAATGAAACTCTTACTAACTGATTAAGCCACAGGCTGTCACTCTGAAAATGGGTGACAGTTTTTTTTATGAACAAGGATTTGATTTCATACATAATAGGAGTTACATATATGAACCCATTAAAGTAACGCTTCTAATTTATTAGAGGGGATTTTTTTGAAATGACCATTGATCGCATTACCCCTGACTTCCAACCATTTAACCATAGGGTTTCAACAACAACATTAAATGACATCTAGGTCACACCCTGTTTGTATCGAAAAAATTCTTTCTTGACCACCCTAAAAGTCGGCAATTTCCCTGCGGAATATGCTGATTCATTCGCTAAAGGCACTAATTCTTCCGAATGGATAAACGCCGTTCCAGCCATTGAAGTACTGAGTCGACAATTCAAAGAATAATACGACCTCCTTCTCTCCATTCCCGAAGAACGCCTGAATGAAAAACTAGAGAAACCTTTCAAAGGTTTTATAACGTATGGCGAAATGGTCAATCTTGCGGCTATTTGACGAAAACTTTTCATATGGGTCAAATTCTGCGCTTCTGCGAGGATCGATGCTGCAGGCCAATTATCAAAAGGAGCCCCCGCTAAGTGAACTATACCCCGGATAACGGACACACATAAAAAAGTGTCCCTTATCCGGGTTTTTTTATGTTTCAATAGATG
>NZ_JAWRYN010000497.1:0-276 GCF_046534585.1 Peribacillus sp. SIMBA_075
GGCTATTTGAGATATAGAGATTATTCACATCTGTAATCTCTAATTCGCCTCGATCTGACGGCGAGATTTTCTCAATATATTGAAAGACTTCTTGATCATAAAAATAGATACCCGTGACACAGTAGGATGAAAGCGGATGCTCTGGCTTTTCTTCTATTGATAAAATCCGGTGGTGTGCGGCATCAATTTCTGCAATGCCAAACCGCTTCGGATCCGTCACTTCTTTCAAAAGGACCTTAGCTCCGCTTTCTTGCTGCTGAAAGGCTTCAACAAAAG
>NZ_JAWRYN010000498.1:0-276 GCF_046534585.1 Peribacillus sp. SIMBA_075
GGCTCTATATATGCCTTTTTGTTCTTCGTTTCCTGTTTGATAATATCGTTCAATCGTTTCAAAGTAGTGAAGCGGGAACAGAAGCCTTGCGAATAATAAGCGCCAACCAAATGAAGAGAGCGAATAATTACGTTCATAATCTGTAATGAATTGAACTACCGTTTGCTCCCAATCTTTCTTTTTTTCTATCATCATATAGCGAATACATTCTGCTATATCTCTACTTGGGTGATCATATACCCAATCAAAAGGAAGTTTTAAACGCTTCGTTTGCTG
>NZ_JAWRYN010000499.1:0-276 GCF_046534585.1 Peribacillus sp. SIMBA_075
ATTCGTGAATACGCGAAAACGAAAAACGAAGCTGATGCTACAATCGTAATCGGTGGTGGCGGATTAACTGGCGTTGAGCTAGTTGGTGAGCTTGCTGACATTATGCCTAAACTTGCAAAAAGCCACGGCGTAAATCCAAAAGAAGTTAAACTTCTTCTTGTTGAAGCAGGTCCAAAAATCCTTCCAGTATTACCAGACCACTTAATCGAACGTGCAACTACTAGCCTAGAAGCACGCGGTGTTACATTCTTAACAGGTCTTCCTGTAACAAACGTT
>NZ_JAWRYN010000500.1:0-276 GCF_046534585.1 Peribacillus sp. SIMBA_075
CGATGCCAAGCTGACCGCGTAGGGATGCGGTTTTGAGATCCTTTACATCAAAACCGTCCACTTGTACTCGCCCATCCTGTACATCGTAAAAACGGGAGATCAGATGGGCTACAGTTGACTTCCCTGCACCTGATGAACCAACGAGTGCGGTCACCGTACCTGGGGTAATCCTCAGAGTAAAATCGTGCAAGACAGGCAAGTCCGGCTGATAGCCAAAGGTTGCATGCGAGAACTCAATTTCACCACGCAAGGGAGGCAGTGTGATCGCATCCGCTT
>NZ_JAWRYN010000501.1:0-276 GCF_046534585.1 Peribacillus sp. SIMBA_075
CCTTTTTATGATCTGCGTAAAAAGACTTTCGCAAAGTAGTTTCCTAAATTTTGAGCTACCTGTACAAGAATAATAAGTAAAACGACCGTTACGAACATAACTGATGTATCAAAACGTTGATAACCATATGTCATCGCTAAGTCACCAAGACCGCCACCACCGACAAGCCCAGCAACTGCAGAAAATTCAATTAAACCAACTGTCACAAACGTAACACCTAAAATCAATGGCGCTAACGCTTCTGGCACAAGGATTTCAAAAACAATTCTAATTGGT
>NZ_JAWRYN010000502.1:0-276 GCF_046534585.1 Peribacillus sp. SIMBA_075
GTAACATTCCCTGCTTCTAAAAAGACACCACCCATAAGATAAATTCCTTTTATATTTAACATCAAGTCGTTCCATAAATTAAAAGCAATCGCTAACGAGGTAGATCTTCCTACATCGACAATTGTTAAATCTTCTCCATACTTTACAAGAATCGCAGCAATACTACCAAAATTGTATATAGGAATAGATAACACACTTTCCGGTACATGGATGGGCCCTAATCCTTCTGGTCCATGAATTTCAGGGTAATACGTTGTAATTTCATTTGTAAGTGGG
>NZ_JAWRYN010000083.1:0-8228 GCF_046534585.1 Peribacillus sp. SIMBA_075
AGCTAACCACTACTACTGCCTTCATGATTCGGGACTTCCACCCTATAGATTGCACCCATGCCGGGCGCACGAAAAAACTGCCTTAAAGACAGCTCTGATCGTTAACTAAGCACCCGTTAGCTGAATAAGATTTTTTAGTTCCTATTTCTACACTGTTTTTGACTTTCCTTTTCAGAAATCCCTTTTTGTATTCTAACCTTATTGATTTCAACACCCTTTTCTGGAGTATCAGTCAATGTGAAATGAATTCTATCAAAAGGAACGTCACCATGATGTGAACTATAGTTTAACGCACTTGCATAAACAATATGTCTGCGAGTATCACCTTTTATTCTTTCGATTTCTATTCTTGGACACAATATAAAATCTGAATATTTTTGGTCAAGATACGAATAGTATCTTGCATATAATGTTTCTTCAAGCAATTCATTTTTAGGAACTCCATTCCACCCTACCAAGAGTAATCCAACAAACACTATGCAGATTCTTTTCACGAACTATTATCACCTCAGGACTATTCTTCCTAAATGATAATTCCCTTATTCCACTAAACTGCCCCGATAGTTTATTAAATACAAAATAAAAAGCCCTGGTCCCTTAAAAATACTTTCTATACAAATCTCTTCGCATTGCACCACTTAGATATGCATAAATTTTTGTGGTTTCACTTTTTTCATGGCCCATTAAATTTTGAATCACTTCCATAGGCGCTCCATTATTCTATAATTTTGTGGCGTAACTATGTCTAAGCTGATGAGGATGAATCTCTTTTTAATGTCCGTTCTCTTTGCTATCAGTTTTATAACGTTTCTCGCTTGAGAAATACTCACTCGGTGGGGGGCGCGTGTTGTCACAAAGAGTGCTTCCTCATGATCTTTTCGCTCACTTAAATATCGCTTCAACCATATTTCACAACGAGTATTAAAATATACTTCTCGTTCTTTATTTCCTTTTCCTAATACGATTGCTGATTGATTAGAAAAATTGATTGATGTCCTATCTAGCGTTATTGCTTCACCAATTCTACATCCTGTTGAGTACATAAACTCAAATAAAGCATTTTCGAATGTTGTATGACAAGCTTCCCGCAAATGTTCAATTTCCTCTTCAGACAAGTATTTTGGAACCTTTAATTCTACTTTTGGTTCCTTTATTTTTGAAGCAGGATTTCCATTAATTAAATTTTCATCCTGAGCCCATCTAAATAAAGATTTAATAAATCGAATTCTGTGCCCCAGACTAGATGGCTTAAGCTTTTCAGCTGCTTTTCCCAGATAAACTTTTAGAGAATTAGTTGAAAGTTCTTGAATAGATATATTTCCAAAACTATTCACTAACAAGTTAAATTGGACGTTATAGGCCTTTAATGTTTGTGAAGAATAACCTTGGATTTGCTTATCTGCCTTATATAAACTCCATACTTCAGTTAAGATCATACCTGTTTCTCTCCCATCTATACCCTATTTATAGACAGTATAGACAAAAGAAGAACTATTATACTAGATTAGTAGATTTTTTTATTAAACAATAACACCTGTTAGTTAAAGAAGAAAAAGCTGCCATAAGACAGCACCGATCTTCATCTAACGCACCCTTTAATGGAATAACATGACTGACGTTTTAAAAAAACTTTATTCTTTTTTGTAAATTAAAAAACTTTATTTTCACTTAACGTCTGAAATAACTCAAATGGATTTCATAGCGAACATATATGTCGTTGAAATGTGTGTCTGCAGATAGAAAAATAATAATTTTGACCACGATGATATGGGCGAAATATAAAATAACCTGCAAGGCACAAGCACTAATTAATTTCGACCAACTAATTTTATACCTATAACCGTTATATATAAATCATCATCAAAAGGATGATTAGATTTGTGTAATAACATTGGTGATATAAACATTTCAAAACACCTCATAATAATTGTAACACTTCAAAAAATGTAAATTTACTGGTAATTAGAGTTAGATTAAAAAATGTACAATACGAAGAAAAAGTGAAAAAAAGAGACAGCAATACGCTGTCTTCAGAGTGTAGACAAACCCCTTTTCCAAAAGAATTGTTGGAGAAAAAGGGGTTTTTTTATCTTTTAATTAGCATATTTAGCTGTGAACTATGAAAGAAGGACACAATATATTGTTGCTAAATTTTTTATAAAAAACAGCTGTCGACTTTGTCGACAGCCTGGAGACAGCAATATGCTGTCTTTTTTCATCACCTACAAATCCAAGTCCAACCAAATCCATGAACCCATACTCTCCTACAGCGTGGAACCCATTGCCCGTGTTCCCAATGTCCGCCACCATGACCGCCTCCATGTCCGTCCCATTGACCGCCACCATGACCGCCTCCATGTCCGTCCCATTGACCGCCACCATGACCGCCTCCATGTCCGTCCCATTGGCCGCCACCATGTCCGTCCCATTGGCCGCCACCATGTCCGCCTCCATGTCCGTCCCATTGGCCGCCACCATGACCGCCTCCATGTCCGTCCCATTGGCCGCCACTATGACCGCCTCCATGTCCGTCCCATTGACCACCGCCCGGCCCCGGTATTCGTTCTCCGTCTATATAATAAGGCACATTATAAGGGTTAAAAGCGTGATTATAGTTATACATTCAAGAAATCCTCCCTTTTTGTTTACCCTTTCAGACTATGTACAAAGAGGGGTTAGTGTCCTAAATGGACAACTATTTTGGGCTGCCTATTTATTGTTGTCTAAAAAAAGAGACCCCACCTATCATGATAAAACGCAAAAAAATGAAATTTATAACTACAAATGAAGGTATTTGCAATTTACCATTCCTAGTAATGCCGCCCCATCACCAATATTGGCCTTTCTTAAATTCTCAAAGATATAAATTTACCACCAAATACTTGCCGTCTTTCTGTGAAGTTATATCTGGTTTAAGGTGAACAAAAAGAAAAATCACTCAGCCATACACCGAGCAACCACGAATAATAAACTCTTCAGATAAAAAAAGGTATCAGCTCTTTAAATCCATCATGACGAAAGCCTTGCCGCTCTTTTAACCCGTCATTTCATTAAGCAAAAGGAAATAAAACTGAAATTGGCAGAAAGGTATCAAAACAACTCTTGTTTTCGAACGAGGGAATGGCCTCCCCTATTCTAAATCCACCTTACACAGGGCATTTATTCGCATCTGTAGAAAAGCAGGAATTACAAAACATATAACCATTCATGGTTTACGACATGCCCACGCTGTTTTACTTCTAGAATCTGGAGCCAGTTTAAAAGGTGTGCAGGAACGTTTAGGACATAAATCCATTCAAACAACAGCAGATGTCTATGCTCACGTGTCAAAGAAACTCGAAGAAAAAAGTGTTGATGGATATACTAACTACATGAATTATGCCCAGTTGAATATGAAATAGCTTGAAATGTGGTCAGCCAGCCAGTTCCCTTTCATGTTATAAAAATAAAAAAAGCCTTGGTAACTGAGAAACTCAGTAATACCAAGACTTTGAAACTATTAATACATTGACATATATTGTTCGCGTTCCCATGGGTGAACTTGTGTGTGGAACATATGCTTGACTTTCGTTTTTTTTAGAAAGATACATAAAGGCTTATTTAACAGGGTTTTCTATAACCTGCTTACAAATTTCTTTTAGGTTATTTCACCTTTTTATTTTTATTTGGTGGTCAGAATGTGGTCATTTTTTGAAAGTAATACATCCATTCTTTTTCATCTATAATGAAAATCAGTACCTACTTTGACAGTTACAATCAAAATAGTAGCGCATTAGATAAAACATTTTGGACGATTAGTAAAATGAGAAAGATCACCTACTGTTTAGGTGATCTTTCGAGGGTTTGTGTTCCAAATAAATTTAGTAACCTAGTAGGTTCTTTCTACGAAAAAGCTGAAACTATACAAGAGTTCTGGAAGGTAATTAAGCAGTGTAATAGAGTGGTAGATTATTCTGCTAACAAAAGAGCATTCACCAGGGAACAGGAAATAGAAATCGGCACCAAAGCGTTCAAGGAATTTGCTATGAAGGTTAAGAGTGGAGTGAATATGCGCAAAGGGCCATTTGCTTACTTTAATGGGATTGTGAATAAGCTTATGAACGATTTTTACTTTGATACAGAATTTATGGATTTCTTTTAGCTATAAAGATCAAACTTTCTTTTTCTCTCTAGATTAGTTGTAAAGATTAGAGTATGGGTTAAGGCATGTGTCAACAGATTTTATTAAATGTAGTTTGGTCCTATTCAAGAAAACCATAAAATACCACTTACAAATCCAATCTAAAAATGGTAGCGTTTTAAATAGGTTGTATTACCTATTATTCCCTTAGGGGGAAAAGTTTTGAAAAAGTTTTTTAAGTTTGGATGTTTAGGTATTATCGGATTTATTGTTTTAATTATTATTTTAGCTATTGCTTTTAGTGGCGATGATGACAAACCTTCAACAGGATCATCCTCTAACAATTCTAAAAACGAAAAGTCTGTAAATGGCGGCACTAAAAAAGTAGATGTAAGTGATCATTCTACTGAACAACTAGGAATGAAAGTTGGATTAGGAGAACTTAAAGTTGCTACAGATAAAATACAAATTGGTATTAATATAGAAAACACAACTGATAAACCTATATCTTTTTATCCTGATCAAGGGTCAGCTGTAATTGGAGATATGCAACTTGATGCCAATATGTTTTTAACTGATGGAGAAATATCGGGTGATATCCAAGGCTGTTTTAAAAAAGAAGCAGTCCTAGAGTTTTTAGTACCAGATGGAAAGAAAATTGATGTAGATACTTTAAAAGAAGTGAAATTTATGTTTGGTGATGTATATTCAGAAGAGTCCTTTGACACTAAAGATATTTCTTTTACTGTTCCAATTAAATAAACAACATTTCAAAGAAACTCCGTTCTCTCAAATTTGAGGACGGTTTTTCTATTTTATTAGATGAAGGTCAAATCTAAATGATAATTTCTAGATTATTAAAGGTGTTTAGCAGAGATAATGATATCACGGAGTTAGTTGAGAAGGTTAAGCCTATACTTTAGAAAAGCCCCTCTCAATTTAGAGAAGGGTTTTCAAATAAGCTAAGGAAATTTTTCTCTACCTGTATGAACATTACTCTGAATTTACTAGCCCTAGCATCAAAAAATTAGACAAACTCACAAACACCTATATATATCAACTTGATAAAAACTGTCAGAGAATTTGATTTTTTTATATCTAAGGTTATTGAGCTGTTCGGTCCTATTATTATACTATTTAGGGTTTTATAACTGCTCGCATTGACCCCTCTGCTCTTGTGCTCTCATAATCTTTTTCGCTAACTTCATAGGGTCTTGGTAAAGCAATAACTTGAAAATTCGAGTTAGCTTTTACAAATGGCAGCTTAAATTTAAAAACTTTTCTTTCACCTGGATTAACTAATACATTACCTACTAATTCATTATTTTCAAAAGGAACTTGCTTCCAATTACTTAAAGCAATAATATTGTAGTTTTCTTTTTCCTCATTAATATTTCCGACGGATATATAAATATCTTCCCCACTTCTTTCTGTTGGAAGAATCGTTAATTCCTCTTTTTGTTTACTTATAAATATGGTATCGTTTGGTCCTTCGTTAAACATTTCTTCAGGAGTAAAGGTAGCTGTTTTTTGTTTCTGACTGTTGTTCTTAACCTGAAAGCGTAAAGGTAGAATTTCTTGTAATGAATGCATCTTTGGAATATCTAATTTCTCTGTAAAATAATTAGGTTTTTTAATAACAAGATAATCTATTTCACTTGTATCTTTTTTAACGGAAATACTTGTCTTGAATTCAACGGTTTTATTTGCCTTCGCATTAAAAGGATATACATTGTACTGCTTTCCTTGGACTGTAAAAGGAATTTGTTTAAAGTTATCAAGGACAATTAATGCATAGTCCCTTTCCACTTCGATAAAATTAGAGAGAGAAAAGGTATACTCGAGCTTATTTTCTTTTGGTTCTAGTATACTTCCGTTATTCACTACTTTATCGTTCTCATCTAATAGGCCGAAGGATATGGTGTTAGAACTTTCCTCAAATCCTGGTTGAACTCCTTTTGTATTTCCTTTTGTATTTCCATTTGTTTTTTCAGCTGATTTATTATCATATAATAACCAACCTGAAATCCCAATTAATAAAATTACCGTTATTACCATAAGTTGTTTTTTCATATAACCCGCTCCCAGAAAAGAAGTTAAGGCTAACTAATGTCAGCCTTAACTTCTTCTATTATTTAAAATTTATCCACAGTTTCATGCCTGATAGTCTTATAATTTTTCTTAATATAATTATGATTGCCAAAAGCTTTAGATGGCATTGAACCAGATTTACTAGTATATGTTGCACCAGCATACTTCGAGTAAGACTGTTTATCTTCTTTTGACCCTTGTAAACCTCCCTTACTGTTATATACCCTAACTTTTGCACTGATAGCGTCTTCGGATGCACTTGCTGTTGAAGTAGCAGTTGCCGTTGGAGATCCCACAATTGGATTCTTTGCATTTATCTTGGAGGAACATGTGATCTTTTTACCAGCTGTAGCTGTTGCAATACCAGGAGTTACACTGCTAACTTCAGATAGAACTGATATGTTAGTAATAGTTGTTTCCGTTTCTACTTCAGCTGCCAGAGCGCTATTCCCCATGGTTAGACCTGCAAAAATTGTACCTACAACACATAATTTCTTCAACATTAAATATTCCATCTCCTTCAATATCAAATAACCAAATTTTGACACAAGAAGATATTACCATATATTTCTATTAAATTACAACTTTTTTACAAAAAAATTACAGTATTTGTTATTCCAAAAGATTAATACTGTACTCTATATTAAGATTAGGATTTTTATCGTGGTGATATTTCTAGGAGTCATATACCGAAAATCTTTTTGCATTTATTATATATTCATTTATGGGACACTGGGTTATGTAAGTCCGATTGATTACAAACTTGAACACCTTAAAAAAATTGTCTGATTTTGTGTTGACATACCAACAATCCAAATTGAAGAAATAAACTGGGATGATGTTACACTTGATTTAGAGGCCAATAATGATGAAATAAACTGGGATGACATTCCAATAGAATTAGATAGCGCTATTGTGACAGATCTACAACCCAGGATTTGGGGACTTGTAGCACGACTTGTTTTAACAGGCGGCAAGTATGTAATAAAATATGGTAAAAAGGTATTCAAAAAGGCTCCTACTTCAAAGGTGACTAATGCCTTAGCAAAGTACTCAACAGGAACTTATAAAACGGGTAGTCATACTTTTAAACTAACAAAAACTGATATGAAACATATGTTAACTAGACACCACCCTAAATATTGGGATGCGTAAAAGCAAAACAAACATATTATAATCCTGATTTATCAGTTAACGATGTAAAAAAAATCGCACTAAATATCGCAAAACAAAACAAAACTACTTTATCAAAAAAGGGAACAACCTCTACATTTCAAGTTACTGGAACCGTAGATGGAGTAAAATATGTATTGGGTATTACCAAAGGACATATTAAACAACTATATCCCAAATAAGAATAGGTGAGATAGAAATGAACTCCTTGCAAATTAATAGCTTTATTTTAACAAAAAAAGTTACTGATCTAGCTGATCTAATTAAATATCCTGATGATTATACTATTAATCTATCTTTAACTCCGCAGCCTTTTGTTAAAATTATTAAAGATAATCCTTCTGATTATATACAAGAGGGTGTTCTTGTAATAGATGGCGGAGTAATCCTATCTTTTAATAATCAAACAATAGTGGGTCACAACTATTGGGATGACTTAACAACAATATGGTCATATTTATTAAATGTAATTGAAGACTATTCTACTTATGGAGAAGGATCTTGTTTTTACCCGGACCAACCAATTGAGATACATTTAAAAGATGTAGATTCAAATTTAGTAGTATTATCAGTAGATAATAAAGAAATAAAAGTCAACAAAAATAGTTTTTTTGCAAAAATTATATTTGAAGCTAAGTATTTCTTTGAAATATTAACTAACGATTTAATGTTGCCTAAATATAAACACGAGCTAAAACAAATTAAGGATATTTGTAAGCTATTAAACTTAAACCGCTTATAATTGTGTAAAAGCCCCTCTCATTGAGGAGGCTGCTGAAAAACTCACGTTTTTCTAACTAGTACGGTAAATCAAATTAAAAAAAGACGATTCTCATTCGGTACT
>NZ_JAWRYN010000503.1:0-276 GCF_046534585.1 Peribacillus sp. SIMBA_075
ACGTGTATCTATTAATCGCTCAATCCCTTTAAAGAGCTTCCAATCGATACTAGAGTGATCCGTTACAATTAAAATACAATCTGCTTGTTTAATTCTTTGTTCATCTAATGGAACAGATTGATATAGTGTATCTCCAATTTTCGCTGTAGAAATATACGGATCATGATATTCTATCTTGTATCCTTCTTTTATTAATAATTGAATAATTGGCAACGCCGGTGATTCTCTCAAATCATTTACATCTTTCTTATATGCAATCCCTACTATTAAAACCGT
>NZ_JAWRYN010000504.1:0-276 GCF_046534585.1 Peribacillus sp. SIMBA_075
CGTCCAGCCGGCCGGCGAAGTACCCGACCGCCCCAGCGGCTGCGATGAGCACGAGGCTGGGCCAGAAGAGCCTCCGTGCGTTCGACCGCAGCCGGGCGATCACACGCTCGGGAGGCTGGGCGGGTTGCTCTGGAGTCCCGTCCGGGCTGGTGGTCATGCTCAATTAATACCGCAGGTGCGTCACGTCGCCCGCTGCGACGGCGGTGCGGCCCGCATCCGACTCGACGACCAGCCGGCCGTCCTCGTCGATGCCGACGGCCGTCCCCACCAGATCGT
>NZ_JAWRYN010000505.1:0-276 GCF_046534585.1 Peribacillus sp. SIMBA_075
CCAAATAAATCAGCTTTATAATGCAAGGGAATAACAACCCCATTCTTTTTCCTCTCTAAAAAAATGCCCTCCCCTGATTTAAGCGAAGGAGGGCATTTTTACTGTTACAGCATGTTATCTGTTGTACAATCAAGCAGCGGAAACATCAGCCACAGCAATTCTTCCAGAACACCTTTCGGGTCGTCTATTAGTCGCTGTTTCCATTTGTCAGGATCGTTTTGCAATCCCTTTGGCTAAACTGTCAATCGCTTTTAAACCTGATTCACCCTTACCACT
>NZ_JAWRYN010000506.1:0-276 GCF_046534585.1 Peribacillus sp. SIMBA_075
AACTTCGTAATAAGCCAAGCTGCTGCTATTCCGAATATCGTATTCAGCGGTACAACAATTAATGCAACGAGAAGTGTTAACCTGATTGCCAAAAATGCTTCTTGATCTGTTACAGCGGCAATATATACATCAATTCCTCGTTCGAACGCTTTCATAAAAATTGTCACGAGCGGCAGTAATAGAAAGAGAGATAAAAATAAAATTGTTATCGTAATGAATAGAATTGGTACAAATTTAGATTCTTTTTTAACTGATACGCTTTTTACTATTTTCTTT
>NZ_JAWRYN010000507.1:0-276 GCF_046534585.1 Peribacillus sp. SIMBA_075
TTTTGCTGCATTTGTCCTTTTTTATATGCAAGAACTTCTTTTACTATATTTCCAACTACCATAATATCACCTTTTCGGTAAACAAAGATAATCTAATATTAGAGTTTTTTTAAAAAGTTTGCAATAATCCTTTTAATAATATTGTAATAAAAAAATGAATAGATTGTTAAACTGTTATTTTTTTATATTCATTAATTCGAATTTTTAGTTGACACCCGTTGTAGCAAGGATTACAATAAATCTCGAAATCGATTTTTTCGCATATTACCGTTTTTC
>NZ_JAWRYN010000508.1:0-275 GCF_046534585.1 Peribacillus sp. SIMBA_075
GGCTGATCGCAGACTTTGTTCATTGTGTTCAGGTAGGACGGGCACCATCGATTACAGGAGAGGATGGGCTGCGCACCTTGGAGGTTGTCAAAGCCGCCTATGAGTCCAATCAATCCAAACAAGCTGTAACGATCATGAGGCTGCCCCTCTCCTAAAGCTTCTCTACACGGGAAGGGAGGGATCGAGTCGAATACGGCGCAGAAGATGGCAGAACGATTCACAACAAAACAAATAATGAGGTGGATGAAATGAAAATTGGACTGAGCACGTATAGC
>NZ_JAWRYN010000509.1:0-275 GCF_046534585.1 Peribacillus sp. SIMBA_075
GTGTTGTGAATATTAAAGAGGTTCTCACTGCGTGCATTAGCGGTGAATGTTCTACAAGTGATACGATCGAAAAATTTGTGAATCCGATTATTCATGTGATTGAAACGGTTCCTGTTCATGATTTACTGCTAAAAATGCAGCGTGAACGTGTACACATGGCAATCTTATCAGATGAATATGGCGGTACAGCAGGTCTTGTTACTGTTGAAGACATCCTTGAAGAAATCGTCGGTGAAATTCGTGATGAATTCGATATTGATGAAATCAACGAAGTG
>NZ_JAWRYN010000084.1:0-7877 GCF_046534585.1 Peribacillus sp. SIMBA_075
TTGTCAACTTCTGCGAAGTTTTTAACTTATTTTAAATCGCTGTGTTTTTCAGCGACCATTTCATCTTATCATTTTCACAGTAAGAAGTCAATAGTTTATTATTTCTTTCAGCAACCTGCCAAAAGCGATGAAGTTTTGCGTTTGTCTTAGTTGGTGCTTATTTATATTAATCCTTTCCCACCATTAAGTCAACACATTTCATACATTTTCTTTTCAAATGAATTAGTCACTTATATGAAGGAATAAATGTGCCTGTCACACCTTGTCTTCCTCTTAAAACATATAATCCAGGAAAATCATTTATCCCAACCATTTGAACTACCGCTTCCCCTTCAACTAAGTAATGCCTTTGGCAAAATCCATAAACCATGCAAGTGATAGGTTATGGCAATAACCATTTAAATAGATGAGGAAACGCATCAATCGAATACTGAAAACGGATTGCTCCTTCCAGGTAGAGTTATTAAACATTAAACCGCTAAAACACAGGGTTCCATTGTCCAAATATTAAAAAATTTTTTTACAATTTTACTTACTTATACTATAATAAATATATTTTAAAAATTTCAGGAGAGACTTTTTAATCATTATAAAAAATAGTTGGGAGAGGGATTTATAAATGATTAATAAAAACACATCTTTGAGGATGCAAAGTATCGTTTTTATTGGCTTTATGGGGGTAGGAAAGACGACGATCGGACAGAAGGTAGCCAGGAAATTATATAGGGACTTTATTGATATAGATCAAGAAATTGAAAAGGAATTCAATATGCCCACTACGGAAATCTTCAAGAAGTTTGGGGAAAAAGCTTTTCGCGAAAAAGAAAAAAGTGTGATTGAAAGCCTTAGTCAACAACAATTGAAAATCATTTCAGTTGGAGGCGGGGCATTTTTACAAGAGGATATACGGAATATCTGTTTAACCAACTGCATCGTCTTTTACCTAGACTTATCTTGGGAATACTGGAAAGAGAGAATAGGCTTGCTTATTGATAGTAGACCTGTTTTACAAAGCCGGTCCCTTGAGGAAATCGAAGAACTCTTTTACACGAGACAGGAAATATACTCCTATCATCATTCAAAAGTGAATACCAATGATCTAGATGTTGATGAAGTGGCAGACTTTATAGTCGATTCATTGAAAGTGGCCTGGGATATATATGAACCGCTTAAGTAAGGCAAACCTTTTTGAAATGTAATCAATGTTCCCAATAAAAGAATAATAGAAAAGATGAAAAGGGCACAGCGGTACCTACCCTCTGTAAACTAATCACCTTTTTATTTTTCTTTTTTAGGAAGACTCTCTAATAATCAGTTCTGGATTCAATATGATTCGCTGTTGTTCCCGTTCTACTTTCTCCATTTGCTGATACAAGAGATTCGCTGCCTCTTTCCCAATACGTCTAGGGAATGAGGAAATGGTCGTTAGCGGAGGATGATAGATTTCTGCGACTGGAACGTTATCGAACCCAACGATATCTATATCTTTTCCAGGAGTAATTCCTTTCATCATTAACCCTTGCATAACACCAAAGGCAATTAAGTCGCTAAAGCAAAAAATTGCGGTAGGCGGATTAGGATTCTCAAGTACTTTCAAAACAGCCTCAAGCCCTCCCTCCCGTGTAGGGGCACTATCTATCACCAACGATTCATCCACTTCCAATCCCGCTCTTGAAAGGGCTTCACGGTATCCCTTTATTCTCTCGATCCAAGTAGAAGACTCCTTAATGCCACCAAGAAGCGCAATTCTTTTATGCCCCTTTCCAAGGAGATGATCAACGGCGATCCTGGCTCCTTCTGGATAGTCTATGCCTACATAGTCGCTATTCACTCCAGGCAGTTCCCTGACAGCAAGCACCATCGGCGTGTCAATTTCATTTAACCGTTCAATTGTATCTTGTGAGCTTTCAGAGACAGGACAAAGAATCAGGCCACCCACCCTATGTTCCATCATGGTTGAAAGGAGATGATCTTGCTTGGCAACCGAGTCAAATGTAGTCCCCAGCAACACTGTATACCCCACCTCATCCAATGCATCGTGAACACCTATCAGGAATTCAGAAAAAAAGGTATTTGATATGTCGGTAATAATGATTCCTACAGTATCAGAACTTTGCGACCTTAGGTTTGCTGCAATTCTATCGTAAACATAACCCAATTCATGCATGGATTTTAGCACCTTTTTTCGCGTCGCTTCCGATATTCGAGGATTATTGCGAACGATAAGGGAAGCAGTGGATGTTGATACCCCAGCATGTTTTGCTACCTGTTGCAGCGTAACCCGCCCTTTTTTGGATTGTTTCATATTTCAATCACCATCTTGAATGTATTTTTGATGTACTTATTATTATCATGTTCTTACTATAATAATAATATAGTTACTGTCATTATTACACCCTTGCTTTTGGAACATGGGAATCTCAACGATCATTAATCACACCAAAACATTTATATCCAATATTCATTAGTCCCCAAAAACGCCATCCTAGTTCCGGAAGATGGAGTTTTAAGTAAATCCTTCAATATTTTTAGCCATGGTTAAATATGGTCTGGTGCTGTGTCAATTTCTTATACCGGTAATATACAAAAGCTGCAGCCAGGATTCCTATAGTAGCAATAAAGCAATCAAAAAGAAATATATGCGATATATCCCCACTCTTAGCGATCAAGCCCGTTGCAATTGGTAAAATGACGCTCGCCAAACTGGATGCCGTCGCAACGATCCCTGTTACAGTTCCTTTTTTTCTCCAGAAAAGTTCAGTCATTATTGCAATGGTTAATTGAAAGATCCCAGCTGTCGAGGCTCCAAGGAAAAAGGAGCTAATACTTAAGACAATAGGTGAATGAATCGTTAATATGATGATTACCGTAAGTAAAGTAATCATTGGATAAAGCAATATCACCGTCACGGGCTTAATCCATTTGTTTAATAAGATGGATAATAGCAGGACGGAAATAAGTGACCCCACACTATAATAGCTCAATAATTTAATTGCACTTGAAGATTGCATCCCTGCGACTTCCTGGCCGAAACTCGGTAACCAGATTTGCGAAACTGTAAATAACGCAGTTGATGTAAACCCAATTATGATTAGTGCGACTCCTTCGCTCCAAAATTTAGGTTCCGTTATGAACCTGTTACTATGCAAATCCCCTTCTTTACTGACAGCTTCGGATTTGCTTGGAAATGAAGCGGACAACACCAAATACATATTCATGAAATAGATGACAGCTGGTACTAAAAATGCAAACCCGTAAAATAATTGGTTCGTAGTAAGAAACAAGATGATGAATGGCAGGATTGTAGCACCAAGCGAACCAAAAGCCTTAACCATAACACTCGCGGAACCAGCAGATTCAGGAAACATTTCAGTTAGCGCCGGATATGTACCAGCATCCATGGCTGAGTTGGAAATTCCCGCAAGTAAGGCAAATACAAAGGCCATTTCATATGTGGGAGAAAATGGAATCCCGATTAAAAAAACGCCCATTATAACCGAAGAGACCATGATTAATGGTTTTCTTCCAAATTTATCTGATAATACTCCCGTGAGACCATACGTGAGTAATCTGCCTATTCCTATTGCTGCAATAAGATAACTAATACCAGTAGAGTCCGTATCCCATTGTTCTGTTAAAGAGGGCATGTTTGAGGCGAGAATTATATTAACCATCCCCAGCAGAAAATAGTTAATATACATGCCAGATGCCGCTTTAAAATACTGATTTTTCATTATTACACCCCTATAATAAATCACGTTGTGTTTCTCCCATATAACACCTTCATGCACAATGTAATTACATTGAAGTCTCCTCTTTATGTTATCCATTTACATGAAAACCACTTTTAAAAAAAAACGCTAAGAAAATCAAGGGATTTCACTCCCTGATTTTCTTAGCTCCGAGGTTTGGTGCACCCAATTTTTTTAATCATTTAATAAATGATGCACATCGAGTATGAAAAAAAACCTCTATTTGGAGAACAATCTCCAGAGTGGAATCATTTTATTCTGCAAACAATTGCTCTTTGATGAAATCAACAGGCATTTGTTGACCTGTCCATAATTCAAAGGCTAATGCACCTTGCCAAAGCATCATCCCAAGACCATTAATAGCTGTAGCACCTACAGCTTCAGCTTGTTCCATTAGTTTAGATTTTCGTGGGATGTAAACAACATCGGTTACGATTAAATCAGGACGCAGCATTGATTCGTCTTGAATGACACTTAAGCCTTCAAGTGGTTTCATGCCAACGCCGGTTCCATTTGCCAAAATATCACTAGTTGCGATTTCAGCCTTTAATTGTTCAACATTTTCAAGAGGGTATACATTGGCTTTCACATTTAAATGCTTCATATCCTCATTGATGATTCGTACATTCTCTTCTGCTTGCGGGAAGAAAGCATCATCACGAGCAAAAATGCTGATTTCCGCCACACCTTCAAGCGCAGATTGAATGGCAATTGGAGTAGCAGCCCCACCAGAACCGATAAGAGTCATTTTCTTGCCTTTAATATCAATACCATGTTCTTTTAGGTTCCGGGTATATCCCATTCCATCAGTGCTGTGCCCTACGAACTTTCCATCGACATTGACAACTGTATTAACGGCTCCTGAAAATTTAGCACTGTCCGCCAATTCATCAAGATATGGAAGGATCTTCATTTTATTAGGCATGGATACGTTAAAGCCTTTTACATTTAATGCACGCATCCCTTTGACTGCATCTTCCAGCTCTTCATTTCCAACCTCAAATGCTAAATACGCGCAATTCAAGCCTAATTTATCGAAAGCTAAATTATGCATGGCAGGTGATAATGAATGTCCAATAGGTGTTGCAAGCAATCCTACTAATTCTGTTTTCCCATTAATTCGTCCTAGATTTTCCATGTTCTATTCCCCCTGATTTTTTAAACTTTATATAAATTCCTTCTTGGATGGAATTATGAGTTAAATATTTTGATCAATGATTTTCAATACATTTCTTAATTGGGTAACAGGGATTTGTCCTGGTGCAGATGCTTCTTTTCCGGCACCAAATGTACAAGCAGATCCAAACACCGCACCTGATAATCGACTGACCAGGCCTGTACCCGACATTGACATCGTAATGAATGGGCGATCGGCATACTTAGTTTTCATCGTGTAAGTTGCATCTAGTAATACGAGTAAATCACCAACTGTTTGGGGCATTACAGCGATTTTGGGAATATGGGCGCCAAATTCCTGCATCTTACGCAATCGGTAAATGATTTCTTCTTTTGCTGGTGTCTTATCGAAATCATGGTTACACATCACTACGTATACGCCATTTTCCTCAGCTACCTTCACAGTCTCCTTCACTGATGATTCCTCAAAAAACAATTCCACATCGACAAGATCAATATTCTTCGTTTTAATTGCTGTATGAAGAAGTTGGAAATAATAATCATCGCTGATTTCCTTGTTTCCGCCTTCTTTATGGCTTCTAAAAGTGAAAAGCAGCAAAGTACTAGGAACAGCACTTCTAAGTTTTGAAATCATATCCGAAACGGCTTCTAAGCTTTCGACTTGTTCAAAGACATCTACTCGCCATTCAATGATATCCGGCCGTAGCGCATTTACCATTTCAACTTCTTTAAGCAGTTCTTCTTCCGTTGTCCCCATTAGTGGAACGATGATTTTTGGAACCCCTTCTCCGATCGTTACGTCTTTGATCGTGATTGTTTGCATGATGTTTCCCCCTTTTATCATTAACATCAGTGGGGTTCATGCCCCACTGATGTTCAGTTAGACCGTTTAATTGGAAACTTTAATTACCTTTTTGTATCGATAGGCAACGAAAACGGCCAACAAAATACTAACTGCCGCAATTGCCACATCAAACAAGAAGACCGCTGTTAACCCAGCACTCTTGGAAATGATACCAGTAATGAAAGGTATGATGATAAAGGCTGAGCTACCTGCAATGTTTACATATGAAGTGATCGTACCTTTATTGGCAGGGAAGAATTCCGTGATTATTGTCATGGCTAATTGGAATACCCCTGCAGTTGAAAGCCCTATGAAGAAAGCGCTCAAAACGGTTATAAATGGTTGCTGGATGTAGATGAGTGACAATAAAGATAATGCTGCAATGACCGGATAGATAATCATGACGGTAACGGGCTTAATTACTTTATTCAATAGAACAGCTAGTAAAATGACAGAAACAAGGGAGCCAATACTATAGTAACTAAGCAATTGAACAGCCTTAGCTTGGGTTAGCCCCAATACATCTTGTCCGAAGTTCGGAAGCCAGACTTGAACCAACATGAATAAAGCAGTTGATGTGAAGCCTAATAGTATGACGGCCAAACCTTCCTGAGCAAACTTCGGTTTTGAGAGGAATTGCTGTTGAACCGGCACAGCTTGTTCATCATTCCGAGTTTGGCTTTGGGCTTTATGATCCGGGAATGAAACCTTAAGCAGGAAAAATCCATTAACAAGATATACAGCAGCCATTAAGAAGAATGTATACCCGTAAAACATATCTCTAGCTATAAAGAACGCCATGATAAATGGAAGAAGTGCGGCACCGATTGAAACGAACGCTTTTACTAATACGGTAGCGGAACCAGCTTTCTTTTGAAAAGCCTCAATAAGTGCTGGATACGTACCTGCATCCAAAAATGAATTGGCAATACCAGCACATACAGCAAATATAAATGCCAATGTATAGTTAGGAGCCAAAGGTACGCCTATAAGGAAGATCAGGTAGATAAAAGATGCTGAAACAACAAATGGTTTCCTTCCTAATTTATCCGACAGTCTACCGGCGAAAAACAAAGAAACTAACTTACCGATTCCTATGGCAGAGACCAAGTAACTTATCCCTGATGCACTTGTATTTAATTGATTTGACAAATTTTCCATATTTGATCCAATGATAATATTGATCATGCCTAAAATAAAATAGCTAATATATAAACCTGTGGCCATTTTTATAAATGGATTTTTCATGAAAAACACCCCTATTTAAAAAGTTATCGGAAATGCAATTTGATTCTTAAGCCTTTCAGATGTTGCCCCCTTGCCCCATACCATAAATTCAAGAAAAATAATTACGTACTAAATAAAACAATAAACATCATAGATTAACCGGCTAAGTTAGTACATCGTTCTACCAACTCAGCATTACTAGTATATCGTTCTACTAAACGTGCTTGTTGTTAGTATATCGTTCTACTAAATTCAAGCGATTAGAAAAGTATTGAAAAACATTTATGCTACCGTAAATTAGTTAAATTTATTTAGTATATCGTTCTACTGGATTATTATACTGCGCTAATTTAATTGTGTCAAACTCATGAAGCAGTCCTTAATGACCATAGAGCAATTCCCCATACTCATTATTTTTAAATTCCGAAGGTCTCATTTTGGATCTCATTTACCTTAAAAGTTCAGCCCTGCCTTGTATTTGTTAGTGTTCATACAAGTTGGAAGAATACCTTTTATTTGCAGAGGCACCAATTATTTTATCCTTTATGAGGGCTTCCTTCTATTTTGATATTCCCCACATTTTTAGTTACCAGTTTCTGAATTAATTTCTTTTTAGCTAAAATATTTGTATTGCTGCTTATTTATATCAATTATCCAGTTATTTGCAATCGATTTTAATACCCATTGTCTAAGCAGGTAGTACTAATACCTCGCTTATATCCTAAGTTACGATAGTCGAAACGGTTTAAATTTAAAAGGATGAACAATTTTCGATTTCAGCCCCTTTCAATGGTGATGTAACAGCTTCTATATATAACAGGGCTCCATAATTTGTTCTTAACGCAAAAAAAGACCAGCCGGATGGCTGATCTTTTAAATGGCTTGGCGGCGTCCTACTCTCACAGGGGGAAACCCCC
>NZ_JAWRYN010000510.1:0-275 GCF_046534585.1 Peribacillus sp. SIMBA_075
GCATCTGATGGATCGAAGACAGCAGGAGCGGATTGAGTGGGCCTCTGAGATGGTCGAGAGCTGCAACAGGCTGGGGATGGCGATTACCATAGAGGACTGTCTGGTCCGTGCAAAAGGCGGGGTCATCGTTCGAACACATATTTCGGAAGTATTAGTAGAGCGTGGATACAGCTCGACGCCACAGGCAGCATTTGATGCTTATTTGCGAAAAGGTGCTCCTGCGTATGTACCAAGACCAGTCTTTTCCGCACAGGAAGCAATCGAAGTAACGCACG
>NZ_JAWRYN010000511.1:0-275 GCF_046534585.1 Peribacillus sp. SIMBA_075
CATGCAATCCACCATGCCCAGTAGAAAATTGTCCATGACTGAATCCATTGATTTCCGCCTTCATTTAATGGACTTAAACGGAAACTCATACTTGGCAATTCTTGAATGTATGAACCGATTGTTGAAGTGAAATAATTCATAATAAAGTTTGTTGGACCTGCAAATAATACAATTATCATAAGTGCAAACGCTAAAATAATATTCGCATTACTTAAATATTTAATTCCTTTATCGAGTCCCGTTTGCGCAGATAGCATATAAAGAACAGTTACAAT
>NZ_JAWRYN010000512.1:0-275 GCF_046534585.1 Peribacillus sp. SIMBA_075
TTATTAAAGAACTCCTTACGCGAACAACTATTGATGTTAACCATGTAAATAATCTCGGGTGGACCGCTTTAATGGAAGCCATCGTACTAAGTAATGGAAACGAAACACAGCAACAAGTCATTCAGCTTCTTATTGAGCACCGTGCAGATGTAAATATTCCAGACAACGATGGTGTTACCCCGTTAGAGCATGCTCGCGCTCATAACTTTGAAGAGATAGAGAAGATTTTGTAGAAGGGCGTAAGTAAAAAGCTAATTTTTGCCTTCCTCCCCCAC
>NZ_JAWRYN010000513.1:0-275 GCF_046534585.1 Peribacillus sp. SIMBA_075
GGATCGATTGTCAGTGATTCCTTTTCATCCATTGATACTGCACGCTGGATCTCAATTGATACGGGCAGATATTTGAACAGGCGACGAATAGCCGTTTTCTTTGCCATTTCTTCCCAGTGAGTTACCCACGGCCCGTTATTACCAGCTTTACTCAGGCTGCGCACCAGCTCAATCTGTTTGCGCGTCATAACTTCAAACTGAGTACCTCCGTCTTTCAGTCTTGCGACAGCATAGACGTGGGTAACCGGGGCATCTTCGTTTTCTCCCGGGCGGTG
>NZ_JAWRYN010000514.1:0-275 GCF_046534585.1 Peribacillus sp. SIMBA_075
TTAAAGTATATTGCTGAAGCTTTGCTCTATCATCTGTATTCAGAACACGGCTTTTTATTTGAGTAAGAAGATCCATCATCGGTCTCGGTTCATTAGCAAAAGCAGTAACTATACTGTTATTTAATTCTTGCCACTCAGCATCTGTTACATTTGGATTTTGTAACATGAAAGAAACGTAATCTTTCCATACTAAAACATTAATTGGTAGCATTTTAGTAGCTGTTTTGTAAATTGCACTTTTCTTAGCTGGTGAAGATATCGCTTTCGCTAACCAG
>NZ_JAWRYN010000515.1:0-275 GCF_046534585.1 Peribacillus sp. SIMBA_075
GCTGCTGCTGCTGCTGCAAACAGACGCCTTTCCCGACGAGCGCCGCAGCGCAGTGCGGGTCTGCCCCCAGGGCGCAGTCGTAGAGCGACATCGCCTCGGCCGTCTTCCCCCGGGACCGCAGGAGATCAGCGTAGCCGACGACCTCGCCGACGTCGGCGGGGCCCTTGGGCCGCTCCGCTGGCGTCAGCGCAATGCCTAGTTCTTGCCCTGCGGTGGTGGTCGGAGCATGGAGGGCATGGTTGCTCTGGAGGAGAGTGGCGGCTCTGACACCAGCG
>NZ_JAWRYN010000516.1:0-275 GCF_046534585.1 Peribacillus sp. SIMBA_075
GTTCAAACGTGGCATGGAGTTCGTTCATGCCTCCATTCAATCCGCTGCCCTTTGGCAACTCTAGACAAGACATGGAAAGCATTGGAAACCAGGACAAGTTGAGGCTCTCGTTCGGCGTTCACCGCGAGCCCAAGAACGCCCCGATCAAGCTGGTGGTACAGCTTGAAAACGAGGCCCAGGCGCTTGCGGTGGCCATCCGTTCGGGCGGTCACAAGCTTGCCTACATCGCGGCAAGCGTTGGCAAGTCCGAGGGTTACATCAGCCGGCTTGCCAGC
>NZ_JAWRYN010000517.1:0-275 GCF_046534585.1 Peribacillus sp. SIMBA_075
ATTGAGACTGATCATCAGCATTTCGATCATTTCACCACGCGTAATTTGCTGTTGCGGCATGATTTTTCCATCTTCCAGAGAGAGTGCATCATATTCGTACATCAGCATCAGTTCTTTTTCGGCAGGATGTCCTTTTAAATCCTCAGGTGCAGCACGGTGCAAGCTTAGGGTTTTGCCAGATGCGAGGGAACGCCATTCACCTGTGGTCGCGTCCAGAAAATACGGCTGATCCATAGGAGTCGTAGTCGCACGGTACACTAGCTTTGCAGACCGTT
>NZ_JAWRYN010000518.1:0-275 GCF_046534585.1 Peribacillus sp. SIMBA_075
CAAACACTTCTTTTATTAATTTTGTTTTTTGCTCTTCTTGCACTTTAATATGCGGCTCTAATTTTGTAACAAGTTGCTTCGCTTCCGTAACAACTTGATTTTCTTTATTTTGCGGTGTTTCTAAAAGCATCGTTTTTGTTGCAAAGTTTACGGAACAAGACGTTACTCCTTCTATATTCCCAACACCTTTTTCAATTTTCATTGCACAATTTGCACAATCTAAACCTTCTAGCATAAGTTTCTTTTTCACTAATGCTTCTGCCATCGTTCTCCCT
>NZ_JAWRYN010000519.1:0-275 GCF_046534585.1 Peribacillus sp. SIMBA_075
GTAAATGTTGTAGGGACATATTTTGATTTTCATATTCCAATTAACTTGGGAACCGCAACAATCACAAGTATATTAGTCCTACCTGGTGTTGCTGCATTAGTGGTTATTAAGCTTTATATCATGCCAAGATAAAATTATTTTGGCATTTTTTTAAAAAGTGTTGACGAACAAATGATTAATATGGTAAATTAATAAGCGTCGTCAGGAACGAAAGAAAAAAGTTGTTGACAGATTTAACGCAAAATGTTAAATTGTAAAAGTAGCTGAAACGCGAT
>NZ_JAWRYN010000520.1:0-275 GCF_046534585.1 Peribacillus sp. SIMBA_075
GGAAGGGTATACTCAGAGGTCGTCAATTGTACATCTGCGGTTCCTGGATCGGTTGATTCCGAGATCGTCAGCATTCTGCCCTGGCTGCCGCTTTTTGCACAGCCACTCAATACGCTTACCGCCAGCATCAGTAAAATGATAGACAATGAGACCAGTGACTTCATACCTTTTTTCATCGGCTAGCTCCTCACATTTTGGAATATGATTCTCTCTTCAGGCGACAATCGTGTAAGCAAACACTGCTAAATGGAAGAGTGACTCGGCTGCCAAAGGAT
>NZ_JAWRYN010000085.1:0-7696 GCF_046534585.1 Peribacillus sp. SIMBA_075
GAATACACCGTCACTTTCGTTCCTTTTGAAAGCTTCGCGACTATGCTGGCACTTTCCGTTCCGCTTTTTCGCATATTAAGTGAACCTGTACTGACATTCACATATTTCGTTGTCGTTTTAACGGTTTCCGCAGCTTTGGTTACCGTTCCAGGTTTTGTCGTCGATAGATACTTGGTACTGACATATCCGTCTTTTCCATTGGCTTTAATTTTCGCCCAGCCTTTGGATTCCGAATACACCGTTACCTTTGTGCCCCTTGTCAGCTTTGCGACTACGCTTGCACTTTCTATACCGCTTTTTCGCATATTGAGTGAACCTGTACTCACATTCACATATTTCGTTGTCGTTTTAACGGTTTCCGCAGCTTTGGTTACCGCACCAGGTTTTGTCGTCGATAGATACTTGGTACTGACATATCCGTCTTTTCCGTTGGCTTTGACCTTCGCCCAGCCTTTGGATTCCGAATACACCGTTACCTGTGTGCCCCTTGTCAGCTTTGCGACTACGCTTGCACTTTCTATACCACTTTTTCGCATATTAAGTGAACCTGTACTGACATTCACATATTTCGTTGTCGTTTTAACGGTTGCTGCAGCTTTGGTTACCGCACCAGGTTTTGTCGTCGATAGATACTTGGTACTGACATATCCGTCTTTTCCGTTGGCTTTAATTTTCGCCCAGCCTTTGGATTCCGAATACACCGTTACCTGTGTCCCTTTTGCCAGCTTGGCGACTACGCTTGCACTTTCAGTACCTGTTTTTCTCATATTGAGCGAGCCGGAATTTACATGGACGAACATAACACCTGTTTCAATATTGGCCTGTTCTGCATGTAGTGGAGCTGCAGATATTTTTTCTTCGAAAGCAACTGTAGACAACACTGCAAAACAGAAAGTTGGTAAAATTAATTTCTTCATCTCATTCTCCCTACTAAAGAATTATATTTTTAACATTTATTTAAATATCGGTTAAAATAAGTATTATGTTATAGGTATTTATCCTCATTCATTAAAAACATACCATATTCCTTTAAATCTATAGAGGGATCGATGAATTTGTAACAAAATAGTAAACTAATAGACATATTTGCAACGAAAATTCATTTCCTAAGTTTCTAAGAGGATGCACAAGTTTGTCGTCGAAATAAAGTATATTGAAATATTTATTCAGTTAATTAATTTATGGGGACGAACATCTTCCTGAATATACCGAATATACATAAAGGGTAAGCATACAATCCGAATATTTGACGGATTGAGGCAATAATCTATATACTCACTATATATACTTATATGAATCCTTCTGTTAAGGGGAGTAGCTATACAATAAAGTCGTCAATACAGGATTTTATCCTCGGCTTTATTGGCAACTGATCTTAGTTGTTTGCAAGACCTTGCCGATTATTTGGTGAGGTCTTTTAATTTTTAAAAGACGGTATAACCAACAATCGGTTATACCGTCTTTTTTTGATTCGAAAAAAATTCACAATAGAGGTGAAAAGTATGCAGAACTATTATGAATTAGCTCAAAGCGTTAAGATTTCCGATGATAAAAAGCATATATTGCTTGATGCCGACCAATCTTTATCACTTATAGGAAAAGGCCGAAGCGCTTATGTATTCCGAATTCATTCCACCAATAAAGCCCTAAAAGTGTTTTTCCCGGACCATACTCACACAGCAAAAGTTGAAGCTGAAATATACAAAACCGTTCAAGCCATCAATTACTATCCAACACTATATGATGCGGGGGGAAATTACCTGGTTATAGATCACATCGAAGGCAACACTCTTTTTGAATGTTTAACATTAGGAATCCCGATAACGGAAAAAAACATCGAGGAGATTGACCATGCCTTACAATTAGCAAGGAAAGAGGGATTGAATCCTTCGGATATCCATTTACGAAACATCTTCATCACTTCCGAAATGAAGGTGAAGATCATTGACATTGCAAGGTTTAAACAAGTGAAATCATGTAATCAGTGGCATGACCTGAAAAGTGCTTTTCACCTTTTATATTCGAAGTCATTTTTTCCGAAGAAAATCCCTGGCTTCATACTGAATTCCATTGCAGCGATTTATAAAAAGAGATTCTTGCCCATCTGATCATCACCATAAAAACAAATGGAGGCATATATGAAAAAAAGAATGACCATTGTTTTTCTGTCCTTCCTTATATTAAGCGGCTGTTCGCTTTTGGGAGAAGTCAATTCATCATTGGAGTATGCGGATAATGCGACGGGATATATTAATACCGTTAAGGATTTTGCCAATGAGGTGTCCGCATTGGCAAAAGATGCCGTCACGAATGCCGAAGCAAGGGAAAATCTTGAAAAAGAATTGCAATTGATGAAAACGGAGATCGAAGACTTCAATGCAACTGAACCACCCCAAATCGCTGAAGGCATCCATGAGAAAATCGTCAGCTCAAATCAACAGCTTTCAGATGGAATTGAATTATACTTGAATAATATTGAAAGTGGCCAAATCGACCCTAAGGCATTGGAAGATTCAGAGGTAATGAAATCAATCGATAATTTAACAGAGCTGGCAAAACAAATTGAAGAATTGGGTAATTAAGCAGTCTGCTTCCTTAATCCTTATTCCTGATTTCAGGAATAAGGAGAATGGCTCGAAACAAATCATTGACATGAAACCAAAAGGTTTTATATAATCAATAAAGCAAAACCAATTGGTTTCATATTTTTCAATGACAAAGGAGAATCAGTATGGAAAATCAACATACACTACAGGATATCAAGAAGACAGTTATTCTTGAAGCACCTATCCAAAAAGTTTGGGATACAGTTTCGACTGCAGAGGGCATAGCTTCATGGTTCATGCCAAATGATTTTCAACCGAAAGTGGGACATGAGTTCCATGTGCAATCACCTTTTGGTCCATCTCCTTGTAAGGTAACGGAGTTAAATGCTCCTCATCGTCTTTCATTCAGTTGGGATACGGACGGTTGGTTCATTTCCTTCATTTTAAAAGAACTGGATGGCAAAACGGAGTTCACCCTTATTCATGGTGGTTGGAAAGAGCCTGATACGATTCTTCCGAAACCGAATGAAAAGAGCTCAGTGATTCGCGAGAGAATGGATCATGGCTGGGAACAGCTCGTTCATGCAAAACTTAAAAAGGTTGTTGAGGGCTAAGTGTCTGCAGCAGAAAAGCATGATGTATTTCAGGCTATCGCCGACCCAACCCGCCGTAAGGTCCTGCAATTGCTTGCTGAAGGGGATTTACCCATTTCAGAAATCACTTCTCACTTTTCCATGAGCCGGACAGCGATTGCCAAGCATCTTCATATCCTTTCTGAAGCTGAATTGGTCAGTGGCCGGAAGGTAGGCAGAGAGAAACGCTTTCGACTTCAGCCAGAACCTTTAGCGGAATTGAAACAGTGGCTTTCCTTTTATGATCAATTCTGGGATAACAAATTATCCATCCTTAAACATGTGATTGAAAATTCAGGGGAAAATGGATTGAAAGTCATCGATAAAGAAAAGGACACAGATGAACCATCATAATGAAGATAACCCCCGGCGCATTGCACCGGGGGCTTTTTTCATTAGTTTATGCATCCATCTCCACATTGTGTTCTTTGCGCTTCCGGATGACCATCGTTAGCAATAGTAGTAGATTGAAGAAAATGATGCATCCAGTAAGGAACACGATACTCGTTGTCAATGCATCCACTCCAAGGCTCGTACTCATCGCCTGACGGAAGCCCATGACAGAGTATGTCATTGGTATGAACGGGTGAACATGACTGAAGAAGTTATTGGTCAGTTCCACAGGGAACATTCCTCCGCTTGCACCTAGCTGTAGTACAAGGAATATCATCGCTATTAAACGACCTGGATTTCCAAATCCTACGGTCAGGAAGGTAACGATGAACATGAAGGTAAGTGAAGTCAAAATGGAAACCCCTATGAATTGCCCCATGTTCTCGACCTGTAAGTCCATTCCCCAAATCATAATCGCATCCAACACTAATGCTGAAAGCGTTGCTTGGATAAATAGGACCGTGAATTTACTGAACCACCATGCCACTCCAGATGTAGGTCTTGTAGATGCCTTGCCTGTCGGGAATCCCATGTTGAAGGCAATAGCTCCTACAAATAACCCAAGAGACAATACATAAGGAGCTAGTGCATGACCATAATTAGGCACGTTACTGCTTTTTTGTTCTTTAACCTGTGCCGGTTCAGCAATCATGCTGTAATTATCATCTGTTGTTTCATTTTCATTTATTTCTTCTGCACCATCACTCAGTTTTTCCGAAAGTTCGCCTGTTCCATCTTTTAGAGAGGAGATTCCATCGCCCAATTTATTTGAACCTTCAGCAAGTGCTGATGAACCTTTATTGATTTTACCTGCTCCATCAGCAAGTTGGATGACTCCATTGCTTAAAGTTGGTAAATTGCTTGCCAATTGTTCAGTGCCTTTAACAAGTGCTGATGAACCATCTTTCAAGGAACCTGAGTTTGCATTCAGCTCATTCGCCCCATTAGCAAGTTTATTTGCCCCTTCGCCAACTTGGCTAACACCAAACGCATACTTCTCAAGACCATTACCAAAGGAGGATGACCCTGCCTGAAGTTGTGAAACTCCATCAACCAGTTGACCAGATCCCTCAGTTAGTTTTGATAAACCATTATTTAACGAAGAACCGCCTTGTGCTAACTGATTGATCCCATTCACTAGTTCTGGTGTCCGTTCATTTAAACTATCGGTTGCCTCCGTTAATTGATTGCTGCCTTTAACGGCTTCATTCATGCCGGTATTTAATTGGGTTGCACCAGGAATCAATTGTTCTTCCAGTGAGTTCCTTATTGCCGTATACCCATTTAACGCTGAAACGGCGTTTGGATTAACTTTATTCACCGCATTATTTAAATTGGCCACCTGTTCTGGAAGTTGGCCTAATCCATTCAATACTGGCATTACTTTATTCGTTAATTGCGTTGATAAGTCGGATACACTTGCAGCAAGATTCGATGCAATTTGTTTTTGTGCTCCCGCTTGTATTTGAAGTTCATTTTGAATGGCTCCAATTAATTCGGATTGTTGTTCACTGGTCATACTTTTGTATGCTTCAGTGTTTTGAACGGTATTGATTGTGCTTTGTCCATTATTCGCAATCGTTGATTGAAGTTCCGTTAAAGCTGCTTGGCTTTTATTGAGATCTTCAGTAATGCCAGATACGGTACCGGACGTGCTGCTTCCTGCTGGGACCGCTTTTTGCAATTGATTCACACCGCTTTGAATGCTTGACAGTCCTTGCTTAAGCTGACTCAGCTGTTCTTCTGCGGGCAATTGGCCATCCATCTTTTTCAGGCCGGCATTTAACGCCCCGTTTCCTTCAGCCAGTTTAATGATTCCCTCATTTAAACTCTGCTGACCTGCTGCCATTTTTGGGATTCCTGAAGATTGGTCCGTCAGCTGCCTTGCATTTTGCGATAATTGATTCAACCCATCATTCAAATTCGCACTGCCTGTTTGCGCTTGTGCTAATCCAGTATTTAAAGTTTGGGCTCCTGGAACCACTTCGGCCAGCCCAGTGGAAAGTTGGGAAGAACCTTGTATAAGTGCTTTACTATTATTAGTTAATTCCCCTGTACCTGATGCGAGTTCGTTCGCACCCTTTTGCAACTGACCGACACCAGAAGTGTATTGTGATATTCCCTTATTTAATTCCGAAGCGCCACTTTCAAGTTTATTGGCTCCTTCCAAAAACTCGCCAACACCAATTTGAAGTTTATTCGCTCCCTCTTTAAAAGTTAATGTACTGGAAGCTAATTTATTCAGATTCTCTGTCACTTCTTTGTTTCCATCATGCAGTTTTTCAGCACCTTCATCCAGTTTTGATGCCCCATCTGCTGCATCACCGAATCCATCTCCGATTTTATCCAGTTGTGAGAAGATTGCTTCCGCATATTCTTTTGTGACACTTTCAGCAATTTCCGTTTTCAAGTTATTCGCTGCCTGTTTTCCGACCGTTCCCGAAACGAAACTGCGTCCAGGATTCACATCATATGTTAAATTCATTTTCTTAGGTTTATCATCCAGGACGGTTGAAGCATTTTTTGAAAAGTCCTCTGGAATGGTAACAACCATATAATATGTACCATCTTCGAATCCTTTTTTCGCCGCTTTTTCCGTTACGAAATGCCATTCTAAATCATCATTGTCCTTTAATTGCTCGATCAGCTCATTACCGACAGTTAAGGTTTTACCCTCATACTCCGCCTTCACATCATTATTCACGACTGCAACAGGCAATTTACCCGTATTCCCGTATGGATTCCAAGCAGAACTAAGGAATAACCCCCCATAAATAATCGGAACGAACAGTAAAACGATTGCGACACCGATCAGTTTTGGATTTGTAAGTAAAAGCTTCCATTCTTGTTTAAGCATGTTCACTCTTTTTCACCCTTCTTTTCACGCATTAATTCACTCAATGACCCCGAACTCCAATTAAGAGTCGGTATGTCCGTGTTGCCAAAGCTTTCTTTAAGCAAATCTGCCACTGTTTGGCTGGAAAAGAACTCCATTAAAAGTTCATCCGCCTGAGAAAACATTCGCCGAAGAACGTCCATGCCCTTTTCTGCATACTCTCCATCTTTAAACGCTTTTTCTATAAGTCCTGTATCTGGAAACATCGAAATGGGGCCTTCCATCGCTTCAATAATTTCAAGGTTTTTAATCTTATCTGCACTTTTGGCAAGAGAAAGGCCGCCATTATTACCAGGAACGGAAGTGATTATCCCCTTACAGACCAATTTCCTAATGATTTTTTTCAAATAAGAAGGAGAAACCTCTAACCGCCTGCTGATCTCATTAGACGAAAGCGGTACATTTTTATCCTGGGTTGAGAGTATAACAATGATGCATATTGCTTGCTCGACCCCTTTAGTTAATTGCAATTCAGTTCACCTCTTCAAATAGTTAAGTGGATGTTTCATATCCATAATGGATATTCGGTATCTATAATTAAACCCTGTTTCATCTAAGAAATCAAGTTATTTTTAGAAAAAAATTCCTAAAAAAAGGTGAACCCCTTATTACAGCATAATAAGGGGTTCACCTTTACAACAACTTTTATAGATCATTTAGAAATTCATTGACTGCCTCTGGGGTTTTAGCATTCGCACTGTGCAAATGTGCAATCTTTTCTCCATTTTTAAAAACCAATAAAGATGGAATTCCCATCACGGTCTGCTCTTCTGAAATCTCTGGATACTCGTCACGATCGATTGTAAACCACTGTTTGTCTTGATGTTCTTGAGTGATCTCATCAATGAACATGTCTAAACGTTTGCAGTCTGGACACCATGTAGTCGTAAAAATCCCGACTGTCAGTCCCTCTTGTTTAATTTGTTCACGGTATTCTTGTTCAGTATTAATATTTTTCATGATTGCCCCCTCCGAACTTTTCTTATCATCATCATACTTTCATCCATGAATAAATGTACTCAAGGATTAATATATAATTAATTCCTTCACAGTACAAACCGTTTATCCTCGATCTTGTTCGGGGTGAGACACTTCCGCACCCCCTTTTGTAAACAAATTTTAAGGAAAAGCCAGTTTGCCCATAGTTTTTTCTTTAGGCTCTTTTCGTAAAGATTGTTGTTTTTAAAACGAAACTATTTAAGGTTGATTGGAGCGGAAGTGCGAGACTC
>NZ_JAWRYN010000521.1:0-275 GCF_046534585.1 Peribacillus sp. SIMBA_075
GTACCTTCCACTTCAATTACATCGTCTTTCGCCATTCAAGTGTTCTCCCTTCTTCAAATCAGTAACTTGCTCTCTGATAAATGTCCAAATGAGATCAACTCAATGTCCATCTATCACCCGACCTGTTTTGAATATACTGTTCTGAACTTCCGGAGATACGCAATCATAAAAGGTTAAATGATTGATATTTTTTTCTTAGGAGAATGAAATTTACGCTTTTTCTCCGTCTGCGATTAGTACATGGCAGCCATCGAACCTGTCGATGACAACTGTAT
>NZ_JAWRYN010000522.1:0-275 GCF_046534585.1 Peribacillus sp. SIMBA_075
CTGCGCGAGGCATTGTGAAATTATTTGGTTTTCATTCTGTCAAAGAACATGAAGTGGCGATTAGTGAGGAAGAATTGCGTCTCATTTTATCTGAAAGCTACGAGAAGGGCGAGATCAACCAATCTGAATATAAATATGTGAATAAAATATTTGAATTTGATAACCGAGTGGCGAGAGAGATCATGATTCCTCGCACAGAAATCTCAGCCATCGACATTGAGCAGACGCTTGAGGATATCACGCATTATATGCTGAACGAAAGGTACACACGCTAT
>NZ_JAWRYN010000523.1:0-275 GCF_046534585.1 Peribacillus sp. SIMBA_075
ATGATGTCGTCACTCCGTCCAATGTTCCAAAGATCATTTTTCTGGCAATCCGCACCTCAATGTCAGGACGGAAAATCCCTTGCTCCCTCCCTTCCCTGACCACCTCTTCAATCAGATTCAAGTATTGCTTCATCACAGTACCGATTCCTTCATTGATCTCCTGATTGGATTGGCGTAGCTCGATCTGCGTCACTTTTGCCAAGTCATGATCCTCTGATAGCTGGCTGAGATGCGTATGGACGAGTTCGTACAATTTTTGCTCGACTGTATTCGCT
>NZ_JAWRYN010000524.1:0-275 GCF_046534585.1 Peribacillus sp. SIMBA_075
GCTCTACACTAATCCCTGGCAGCTCTGTCCGTCTTTCTTCGATTTGAAACATCTCAGATTGTGTAATATTCACCTTGACACGACGCGGGATATAACTAGCCAACTGTGGAGAGCGCAACTCCTGTAGCAGGGAAAGCTTGTGCCACTGGAATTGCCGTTGTTGTTCGTTCAATGGCAAAGGAATATCCATACCGAATAAGTTAACTAACCGGAGGAGATCCATATCCGATTTATCTGAGAGTCCGGTTGGAGACGGTAGCAACCGAATTTGTGTC
>NZ_JAWRYN010000086.1:0-4358 GCF_046534585.1 Peribacillus sp. SIMBA_075
GTACCGAATGAGAATCGTCTTTTTTTAATTTGATTTACCGTACTAGTTAGAAAAACGTGAGTTTTTCAGCAGCCTCCAAGTTTACGCCTGTTTTTTTATCTTCTTAATGTATTTATGGAGGCTACCCACACAAGACCAGGGATGTTTGCGAATGATATGTTAAAAGATGTGAATATTAAATTCCGGTTAGAAAAATGACAATTGTCCCATTGATTTGTACAATGATCCTGTAAAAGATATTTTACTGTAATTGCACTGTAATAAACGAGAAGAAACTAAGTATTTTATCATGTGGATATATTATGTGATTTCATTTATATCGCAAAAATAGTTCTTTTAGCACTGTCTTTTAGACTCGCTCCGCTTAAGATAAGTATGTTGATGCGTATTTTTGTTCAACAGGAGCGAGGTGAGCAAATGCTTGGATTGATGTTTACAGCATTCAAAAAAAAGCGTTCTTTAGAAGAAACCGTATTGAAAATTCAACAAGGCGATATAAGCCTTCGTAATGATACTATAGAGTCTTTCAAACCTTTTATTGCAAAAACCGTCTCATCAATCTGCAGACGTTACATTTACGAATCAGATGATGAATTTAGTATTGGAATGATTGCTTTTAATGAGGCAATCGATAAATATTCCCCGGAAAAAGGCCGTTCTTTATTGGCATTTGCCGAAACCCTCGTTAAACGAAGGGTTATAGATTATTTAAGAAGCCAGTCGAAACGGAAAGAAGTCCTTTTGGATTTATCTCTGAATGATGATAATGATCAAAGCCATATATATATCGATAATGAAAATTCCATGAATGAATACGAGAAGCAAAAGGAATCGGAAAGAAGAAAAGAAGAAATTCACCTTTATATAAGCCATCTACAGGATTTTGGTCTGTCATTTGAGGATTTAGTCGAAAACTCTCCAAAACATGCGGATGCCAGGAAGGGAGCTATTATGATTGCTAAATTGTTAATGGAAGATGACGAACTGAAAGAAATCCTGTTTGCAAAAAAGCGGCTGCCAGTAAAGCAGCTTGAAGGAAAAGTGGATGTAAGCAGAAAAACGATTGAACGGAACAGAAAGTACATCATTGCTGTGGCAATCATAATAAACGGAGATTTTTTGTACTTGAATGATTATATAAAAGGGGCTATCAATGGATGAAAAAAGGAGTAATTCTTTCAGTTAATAAGCGTTTTGTAACCCTATTGACCCCCGAGGGTGAATTTCTAAAAACCAAAAGGCAGGAACGGGAATATGAAGTAGGTGAGGAAATCACTTTTTCGCCTATTAAACAAAAGGTCACTTTCGCCTTTCCCAATTTTAATTCATCTTTCAAAAAAAAGGCCGTGCTAAGCATTGCCTCCACTTTCCTGATTCTCTTTTCGTTTCTTCCATCCTATTTCTCTGAGCATGTATCGGCATACATGACAATAGATGTGAATCCCAGCATTGAATTGGAGCTTGACCATCATTTAGAAGTTCTCAAACTTAGCGGTTTAAATGAAGACGGCAAGCTTGTGATTGGTCAGCTGAAAGATTGGAAAGGTAAGGACATTAAAACGGTTACAAACCGAATCGTCGAAACGACGAAGCAACTTGGATATCTGAAAGAAAAAAAACAAATAGTCGTTTCCACAACGATATTGGATAAAGATAAAAAATTGGATAAGAACTTAAAAAAAGAAATAAAAGAAATATCAGAACAGAATAATGTTTCTAATACGAATATGAAAGTGATTCATGCAACAAAAAGCGATAGGAAGCAAGCAAGGGAACAAGGCATATCCACAGGTAAGTATGTCGAAAAGAAGTTAAATGAAGATAAAGAGAAGGTAAAAGTCAATACGAGGGAGTCAGCACCAGCAACGGATAAAAAAGTAGAGGAAAAGGTTGTTATTCCGAAAGAGCAGAGCGAAACACTGAGTACAGAAAAAAAATCGGTTGAGGAAAAGAAAAAAGAGAACAATACAACAAATGAATTAAAGCAAAAGTCGGTAAATGAAGCAAAACCAAATGAACAGAAAAACTTAGGAACACCATCAGACCAAAATAAGGGAAAAACCAAAAGTGAAGATAAAAATGGAAAACGGAATGAGATAAATGACTTTAAGAAAAAAAGTATGGAATCAAAAGGAAAACCTGTCAGCAATCAAAATAATCACAGCAACCAATTTAAGGACAAGCAGAAAAATGAAAAGGAAGATAAAAGGCTTGATGGGAAAAGATATACATCGGTCAATGAAAAGGGAAGAGAAAGAGAACAGAATAATGGCGATCATATAAAGCTCGAAAGTAAAAATAAAAAAGATAAACAAGATAAAATAGTGATAAAGGTTAAACAAGATTGGGATAAGTGGAAAAAGGGTAAGGGCAATAATGGAAACGGACAAGGGAATAATTAAAAGAGTCCAGCACGGAGCTGGACTCTTAGCCATGGATATTTAATTGTGATAGTAATTATTGACCTTGACCTTTAAGTTGAGATTGAGCTTGTGCTACAAGTCGTTTCGTAATTTCTCCGCCAACTGAACCATTGGCACGTGCTGAAGTATCGGAACCTAGTTGTACACCAAATTCTGATGCAATTTCATATTTGATTTGTTCTAATGCTTGTTCAATTCCAGGAACAAGAAGGTTGTTACTGCTGTTAGCCATTTGAATCTCCCCTTTACTTTTTCAACGGCTTTTGCCGCTGTAATGATAGTATAAGTAGAATGCGGAGTTTTACTTATAGTAGCGGAATCAAACTTTTTGGTAAACCTGCCTTATTGTTGTAAGTAAGACAGTTTTAAAAGAGAATGGAAAAAAGAATGAAAAAAGGGTAAACTAGATTTTTAATGGTTATGTGATTCACATAACTATAAAGGAGTAAGAAAGGAAACTCTTTATGTTTGCTATCAAAAAAATATTATCAAAATTAACACCAGCTCAGCTTATCGTCGGTTATTATTTTTTAGCTGTCAGCATCTCGACAGCGTTGCTTAGCCTGCCGGTTGCCCTAAAACCTGGTGTTGAGTGGGAATTCATGGATGCCTTATTTACAGCTATCAGTGCTGTCAGTGTTACAGGATTAACTGTAGTCAGTACGCCTGATGTGTTAAGTGAGGCTGGCTATTTCATTCTGATGTTCGTTCTCCAGTTTGGCGGGATTGGCATCATGACACTCGGAACCTTTTTCTGGCTAATATTGGGCAAGAAGATCGGTTTGAAGGAAAGGCAATTGATCATGACCGATCAAAACCAATCGAATCTTTCGGGCCTTGTTAAATTATTGATTCAAATCATTCAGATATTCCTCGTTATTGAAATGATTGGAGCCCTAGTTTTAGGTATTTATTTTTTGAATTATTATCCAAACTGGAAAGATGCCTTCTTAAATGGCTTATTTTTGGCAGTCAGTTCCACTACCAATGCCGGTTTTGATATCACCGGTATATCGATGATTCCTTTTAAAGGGGATTACTTCGTGCAGTTCATCACGATTATCCTGCTTACCCTTGGAGCCATTGGGTTTCCGGTCTTGATCGAGTTGAAAGAGTTTTTGTCCAATAATGCCCGTACTTATAAGTTTCATTTTTCTTTGTTCACGAAGCTGACATCAGTCACTTTCTTTTCCCTTATCATTGGGGGGACGATCCTGATTTACCTGCTGGAAATGAATGGGTTCTTTAAAGGTAAGAGCTGGCATGAATCGTTCTTCTACTCGTTATTCATGTCCTCCAATACGCGAAGCGGAGGGTTAACAACAATGAATGTGAGTGACTTTTCGGAACCGACCCTTTTATTGATGAGCATATTAATGTTCATTGGGGCATCCCCAAGCTCAGTCGGGGGAGGGATCCGCACAACCACTCTGGCTATCATGATTCTGTTCTTATGGAATTTCATGAGGGGAAGGCGATCCATCAAAGTGTTCAAACGGGAGATTCATCCAGATGATATCCGAAAAGCGACAGCAGTTATGATCATGGGTTCCTTCCTGTGCATATTGGCCATCTTCATTTTATCGATTACCGAGAATTTCACTTTAACCCAAATCATTTTTGAGGTATGTTCGGCTTTCGGTTCAGTTGGCCTTTCGATGGGAATCACGCCTGATCTCAGTAATACCGGTAAAATTGTCATTATGGTCATTATGTTTATTGGCCGAGTCGGGATAACGTCCCTGCTTTTTATCATAGGGCATAAAGAAGTTACGGAAAATTATCATTATCCAAAGGAACGCGTCATCATTGGGTAAATGATTTAAGTTGAAAAGAGACCTTTCCATCGAGGAAAAGTTTCAGTTTGTAGACAAAAGGGGTTCGGAATTAAAAAATTCCGAACCCCTTTTTGAGATTCCCTTTGATTTTTTGCCT
>NZ_JAWRYN010000525.1:0-275 GCF_046534585.1 Peribacillus sp. SIMBA_075
GCCGTAAACAGATGGGATAAAAAAGGCGGCACTGATCCCAAAGGATAAAAGCGTTGAAATCGCAAGGGTCCAGAAAACCTTCCAGCCGCGCTCCTCGCTCCGAAGCTTGATCATATATCTGAATACGAGATAAATCGCTAAAAAGATAAAGTGAATATAAGCAAAGTAAAAATTGTTGATCAGCATGAGGCTGCAAGCCACAATAAACCAAGCCGGCTTGCCTGTTTTGAAAATACGTTCAATCCCAAGCACAAGCAGCGGGAGCCACATCATGC
>NZ_JAWRYN010000526.1:0-275 GCF_046534585.1 Peribacillus sp. SIMBA_075
GCCAGGGCAGCGTCGAGCAGCGCCTGGCTGGCGGGGCTGGGCCGCGGATCGGTGAGCAGCACGCCGTCGATGAAGTCGCCTTCCGCTTCGTGCCGCCAGCCGACCCGGCGCAGCAGGCCGCGGCGTGCATCCTGGTATTCGAGCAGGTCCGGCGCGGCCGGCAACGCGAGCGCGGCATCGAGGCGGGCCAGCCAGTCGGCCTCCGGCGCCTGCGCGCGGGCCATGCGCAGCACGACCCAGGCCGGGGCGCCCGCCTCGCCGCTTTCGGCATGCAG
>NZ_JAWRYN010000527.1:0-275 GCF_046534585.1 Peribacillus sp. SIMBA_075
CGATTGATCTACCTGATGCACGTCGTGACATACCAGTTCGCCGAAGCATTCACCCGCGACCGACGCGTCCTGGATTTCGGTTGCGGGAGCGGCTACGGCAGCGCGATGATCGCCTGCGGCGCGCGGGAGGTTGTGGGTGTGGACGTGGCGGAGGAGGCGGTCGCATTCGCGCGGGCACGGCATACGATGGAGAATCTTTCGTTCTCGCGCATCGAGGCCGATGCCGTACTGCCGTTTGCCGATGCTTCATTCGATACAGTTCTGTCATTCCAGGT
>NZ_JAWRYN010000528.1:0-275 GCF_046534585.1 Peribacillus sp. SIMBA_075
TTAGTTGAGAATTAGAGATATCTTTGAAATAATTTGCTTTCTCTAATTGATCTTGAAAACATTCTGAAATCTCTTTTTTCTTCGGTAATTCATTAACGATATTTTGGACTGCTCCATTATTTGAACTTGCCACAATAATATTTTTATCTGAAATAGATCGTGGTAAAACGCCAAATTTAGCATTTTTCCAATAGGTCAGACTGCCTTGAACCACTTTATTAGAAAGTTTTGACATAGCTAGCGCCTGTTGTACGACTAAATCAGCAAAAACATCC
>NZ_JAWRYN010000087.1:0-3857 GCF_046534585.1 Peribacillus sp. SIMBA_075
AAATTGCTTAAATACAAGTTGATTCATCTTTTTCTCCCCTCTCATTAACAAAATCATCCATATTATACCAGTAAAAAACGAAAAAGAATATAGTTGAAACTTCCTAAAATTAGCTTTATGTCAACCGGTTTTTGTTCCAAAGTAGGGCGCGATTCTTTTAATAAGGTTCGCTTTTCCTAATGAACTCGGGTGCGTTAGCTGAAGATCGGAGCTGTCTTTATGGCAGCTTTTTTTTATATGAGGGGCAGGATAGTTGAAGAAGGATAAGCATTCAAGGTTAACGAATTATTAAAAAGTAATATACATTTTATGGAGTAATTTTACAGTGATAAATGAGGAAAAAATCTTTGAGCTTATTACAGAAGATCAATGGATGATGAACATACTAAAAGCAGCAAAATCGTTAAATTTACCTGATTGATGGATATGTGCTGGATTTGTTCGTTCAAAAATATGGGAACATTACATAATTTCAATGAAAGAACTCCAATCCCAGATATTGATTTAATTTTCTTTGACCCTACAAATATTGATGAATTAATGGAAAAGAAATTTGAGGAAATGCTTAAAACCCTTATGCCGAACATTCCTTGGTCTGTAAAGAATGAAGTAAGAATTCACATTAAAAGTAATATGCCTCCCTATTCTTCTGCCGTTGATGCTATTTCCAGGTTCCCAAAAACAGCAACAGCTTTAGGAGTAAAATTAGATGAAAGGGATAATGTGAAATTAATAGCCCCTTGCGACTTTAGTGATGTTATTAATCTAGAAGTGAAGCCGACTCTTTTTTTTACAGAGACCTAAAGAACGAGTAGAAATTTTACAGGTATAAAAAAGCTATAGGAGTCTCCGTTAACATTGTTTATTTTGATATCCATTCATATTGAATATCAGGTAAATTTTCTTCATTTTCGTGTCCTCTACCAATGATTTTAAATCCATTCTTTTCATAAAATCGTTGTGCGTTTTCATTTACTTCAAATGTATATAATGTTAATCTCCCACTTGATTTTGTTTTTATTGGGTCTTTACGCTATAACGTAAAACTATAGAAAAAGGAAAAATCCTATAGTCTTTGCATATTTAATGCTTTAGTTTACATAAAGCATCTTACCAGAAATTGTGGAACTTATAAGAACGTTGAACCAGTCCCAGGTACCTGAATTACCATTCTTTGTTGTTATAGAAATACATAAAAAAGATAATCTAGCCTCTGTATACCCCTGAAAGCTCCATATTTGGTTCCTAAGGAGCTTTTATCGATTTTTTCGTACGAACCTTAAGGGATAGCACTAAAAGCAAGGCTATTTATGGAATTCTGTCAAAGGTGTCTATTTTTTTTATAGTTTTCGTAGTTATTAAATCTGATAACTACGAAAATTATTATAAACCCTTGAGAGGATAAAAAAAACGCTATAAGCCCTGATATAAAAGGATTTATAGCGTTTTGGATTTCTATATGTTTATATTTTAATCTTGAGATAAATAAATCCAATTTCTTTCATCAAATTCTTCAATAATATAATTTGAACCTATATTTTGTAAAATTTTATTAAAAGATTTTATATCATCTTCATTATCATACAAATCTTCTTGAATATATTCCTTAATAATAAAATTTGTTAAATTTGTATTATTAACAAAATCCGAAAAGTACGATCTTAGGAGAATTGAATCTTCTTCATTTAATTTTTCATCATTAATTAATGAAATCCTAAAAACATTTAAAATCTTGTTAATATCTTCTTCGTCCATATAACATAATGGTTCTAGTTTTTTATCTTCTTCTGTAAATGGATTTCTAGTATCTTCAATTACTACATAAGATAAAATATTTCCATTTTTTAATACATGGAAAATTTCTAAATCACGCAATTTTAAAATTCTATTAAGCGATATCATAATTTCCTCCTACCCAA
This sequence comes from Peribacillus sp. SIMBA_075, assembly GCF_046534585.1. Classification (NCBI taxonomy): domain Bacteria; kingdom Bacillati; phylum Bacillota; class Bacilli; order Caryophanales; family Bacillaceae; genus Peribacillus; species Peribacillus sp. SIMBA_075. The sequence continues at coordinate 1,920 of NZ_JAWRYN010000087.1, forward strand.
ATATTAATTTAGGAAATGTTAATAATTTAGCTACTGTTAAACCTACTAAAGCTGCCATTGTTATCAAAACTGAGGGGCTTGATACTATCTGATACCAAGACAATTTATTGATTTTCTTACGTTCTTTATCTAATTTTTCTTGTTTTTCTAATCCCTTTTTAAAATCAGCTGTTTTCTTTACATTTTTTTGCACAGATTTGGGAACACCAGCTGAATCTAGGGTTTTTTTATGACTTTTCCCCCCTTTAACAGTTTCAGCCCCCTTAACTTTTCCCTGGTGAGCTTTTGCCATTGATTGTCCAGAATATTGTTTTGGACCACCTAATGCAAAACTAATAAATTTTGTCTGATGACTGCGTTGTTTTTCCATATCCGTTTTTTCAAAAAAATGATTAACTGTATCATCCTTAAGCACCAACTCGTTGTAAAAGTAGTCCACAACTTTTGCTATCGCTTCTTCTCCACCAATTTTTTCATAAAGTGTTTGATCCATATATACACTTTGCTTTTGTGGGTCTGTCTTTGGTTTAAGAGTTATAGAACCTAATCCTTTGAAGGTTCACTTGCTTCTTCGCCATTAAGAAAAGCACATTATTTGTCTATTCCTTTTACATTATCATAGATCTAGATAGTATACCTAAATATAAAAAGCCTCATCAAGTTTTTGAAGAGGCTATTCATTGCGTATAATTTATTAAAGTTTTTGCACTAGAACCTATATATCTTTAGGAGCATTTCTTTAGTTTTGAACGGCTCTAGTATAATAATATTCTTCAAGAGTAAGTCCTTGGCTCATAATAGTTTGAGCTATTGGTTTACCTACATATCGAAGATGCCATGGTTCATATTTATACCCAGTGACTGATTCTTTTCCTTTAGGGTAACGGATAATAAATCCATAATCATCTGCATGTGCCTGTAACCATTTTGCTTCTTTAGTACCTCCAAAGCAATCCTCTGCCGCGCATTTACCATTGCCGCCTGTCACGTCAATAGCAAGGCCTGTTTCATGCTCACTTGTTCCAGGTAATGCACTGTATGTGATTGCTTTGGCATAACCATCCCTTTTTACATAATAATCAAATAGAGCAACTTGTGTAGCATGTGATCTGTATGCAGATACACCGAGAAGACTTACTCCCTGCTTCTTGGATTCCGCAAATAATTTGCTAATGGCAGCTGCTGCTTCACTTCGCATTTTTCTCTTTTCCGTCTTTTCTTTAAAAGTAAACGGTATTGATGTATATACTAAGTCTTTTGGTACATAGTTTTCTGGTAGCTTATTTTTTTTATTGACTAGCACTGGAATACTTTCTGGCTTTGCAACAACCTGAATGTCGTCAGATGAAGGATTGGATATTTTTACATATTGGCCACTAACATAACCTGTTTGACCATTTAAGCTTACCTTTAGCCATCCATTCTCACTTTTTCCAGTAACCATTAACTTTGTGCCCTGTTTAACTGTTGCTATAATTTTATTAGCAGTAGAAGGACCTGTACGGACATTCAGGTTAGCCGTTGCTGTATAGGTTACAGTTGCTGTACTAGATGAAGGATTGGATATTTTTACATATTGGCCACTAACATAACCTGCTTGACCATTTAAGCTTACCTTTAGCCATCCATTCTCACTTTTTCCAGTAACCATTAACTTTGTGCCCTGTTTAACTGTTGCTATAATTTTATTAGCAGTAGAAGGACCTGTACGGACATTCAGGTTAGCCGTTGCTGTATAGGTTACAGTTGCTGTACTAGATGAAGGATTGGATACCTTTACATATTGGCCACTAACATAACCTGTTTGACCATTTAAGCTTACCTTTAGCCATCCATTCTCACTTTTTCCAGTAACCGTTAGCTTTGTGCCCTGTTTAACTGTTGCTATAATTTTATTAGCAGTAGAAGGACCTGTACGGACATTCAGGTTAGCCGTTG
>NZ_JAWRYN010000529.1:0-275 GCF_046534585.1 Peribacillus sp. SIMBA_075
GTTGCTCAATGATCTCTTCAATAGTCTCTTGTAGACTTAAAACATTAATAAGTTGTAGATCAACTTTTATCATATCTTTATCTAGAATTTTACCTTTAAACTGCTGAAGGTGGTTTCTTGAGATTGATCTAATTTGATTTGTCATAATAAATGAATCTCTTGTAATCGTATTGTTGTGTATTTGTTCTTTACCAGTCAGACCAGTATATTCTAATCTTTTCAATACAACATCTGAAGAAATAGTATTCTTAGTAGTTGTTTTATCTAAGTACAAG
>NZ_JAWRYN010000530.1:0-275 GCF_046534585.1 Peribacillus sp. SIMBA_075
GTAATGGCGTCGACGTTAACGGAACCATCTTCAAAATTATGGACAATTCGGTGATCGTCGAGATTTCACCAGAAGACGCCAAAGAAATCGGCGCTGCTTCCAACATGACCGTAATTTCACATAAGAAATACAAGATTGTCGCAGATCAATAAAACGAAGCCTCCGCAGCCGCGGAGGTTTTTTCATTGTGTGGAATTAAGTGAAGTTAGCGAGTGTTTGTATGTGGAGATATTTCTATATTCCATTTAAGTTTCGCGTTGATAATCGCCGCCGGG
>NZ_JAWRYN010000531.1:0-275 GCF_046534585.1 Peribacillus sp. SIMBA_075
CCGCGCAGGGCCTCCGCGCCGTCAGCTCCCCGATGAACTTCCGGCTCGCGCCGGGCGAGACGGCGCACATCCTCGACGACTCACGGCCTGCCGTGTTCGTCTACGACGCCGCTGCGTCCGACTCCGTCGCCACCGCGCTGGAGCTGGCCTCCCACCGCCCGTCCGTGCTCGCCGCCGTCGGCGACGGCCCGCTGCTGCCCGGCGCCGTCCGCTTCGAGGACCTGGTCGTCGTCGGTGCTCCGGCCTTCCGGGCCCCGGAGGGCGCGAGCGTGTGG
>NZ_JAWRYN010000532.1:0-275 GCF_046534585.1 Peribacillus sp. SIMBA_075
GCTCCCCGTCCGGGTGGAGGGCGCCCAGATAGACGATGCGCCGCACCCCCGCAGCTCGCGCGGCCTCCGCGACGGTGCGCGCTGCGTCGGACTCCTCCTCGTCGAAGTCGCCGCGCGCCCGCATCGAGTGGACGAGATAGTAGACGACATCCACGTCGGCGGCCGCCCGCTCGACCGCCGCAGGATCGTGGAGGTCGCCCTCCACCACCTCCACGTCGCCGGACCAGGGCACGTCGGTCAGCTTCTGCGGCGAGCGCGCGAGCACCCTGACCGCG
>NZ_JAWRYN010000533.1:0-275 GCF_046534585.1 Peribacillus sp. SIMBA_075
TAGCTGGTGTCGGCAACCTCACCGACGCACGCGACACCGCGCAGCCGGGAGCGAGCACGGTTTGGAAGGGATTCTCGGGCGCGGCGGTGTTCCATCGAGGGCTATTGCTCGGAGTCGTGGTTGAACACCATACGAGTCAGGGAGCATCGGCTCTCCAAGTGGCCCCAGTGGTATCCCTGACGTCCTCTGCTGCGCCTGCGGACAGCGCGGAGTTGACTGCCGAATTGGGGCTATTAGGTATCGATCACCTAGCCGTCGCTGGAGCCGAGCGGCTA
>NZ_JAWRYN010000534.1:0-275 GCF_046534585.1 Peribacillus sp. SIMBA_075
CACTTTGAATGTTTTGTACAGCTTGCAGCACAGCGACAAACGTCCCCACCGCGATTTTTTTTTGGAAAATAAGAAAGACAATAAAAAGACCGCAGCACACATAGGCAAAGGTCATGAGCAATCCGCACGCCATCTCCCAGCGGACTTGTCGTTTAAGCAATTTATATTTCTCATCTGCACTTTTTACATAATGACCTTTCCATTTTTGAAGAAGATAATTCCCTATTCCATATAAACGTATTTCCTTCAGAGAATCTCTTTGTGCTACAAGGTCG
>NZ_JAWRYN010000088.1:0-3851 GCF_046534585.1 Peribacillus sp. SIMBA_075
CGTTTACGCCGAGGAGGCTCACCGCCCGCACCAAGGAAAGCGAGCATCTGGAGGGGAAATCAACCACAACTCACTACTTGGTAAATAGCAACAAAGTATGTGAAAACAGCCAAGAAATAAAAGAACTCGTTAAGGAATTCTTCCAACGGGTTCTTTGTTTGTGTATTTCCTTGAATTTATTAATGATGCTTAAAAAATCTCAAAACCCTTCACATCCAATAAATATTATAATCTAATTGATTAAGGGCAGGCTTACTAATTAAATAGAACAGCTTCTTTAATTTTCCTCCTCTTTTTACTTGCTTACCTTTTATTCAAAATTCTTTATTCCTCAATTTAAAAAGTATATTTCAACCTCTTAGCGAGAAATTGCGGTGTAAAACATATCCCTATGTAACGTAACCACTTTACAATTGGTTTCGGTGCATTACTTTATGGTTTCAGCAAGGCCGGAAGTCTTGGATGGTCAGGTATACTAAGTGCGTTTGCTGTAGGCATCTTAGCTCTTGCACCCTTTTCATGGAAGTATAATAAGCTTAAATAAAAAGAGATTGAACAATCTGATAAACTTTATTTAAATGAGTGGAGAAATTATTCTCAAAAACTTTCACTCTTTTCAACTAACGGATGCATTAGTTGCATAAGATATGAGTTCTCCAAAGATCTTATGCTTAGAAACTACGGAGTTTTATTTTCCAAAAATGAATCTTCGTGCGATATTTCCGTTTTTTCGTCTAGACCACGATTAGTGCTGTTCAAACTAGCCATCAATCACCCGTTCGCAAAAGTACACATTTGCGAACGGTTTTTAAGAAGGTATGAATAGAAAAAGGGTTTAGAATTAAACATTATTAAGCCATTAATTCTCGGTTATTAACGTTTTTCCATTTACTACGGGCGTTTTTTTACAAATCTTTTTAAAAGTGATAATGATATTCGTTTTCAATTGTGTTATTATAATTTTGGAAATTATATTTTTTATTACTTATTGGAGGAAACAACATGTTTATTGATGTTTTAAGACAAAACCAGAAAGTCTCAATACTTTTGGCAGTGTTACGTGTATATCTTGGATATACATGGTTAATGGCTGGATGGGAGAAAATAGCAGGCGGGCAGTTTGATGCTTCCGGTTTCTTGAATGGAGCATTAGCACAAGCAACTGGAGAGCATCCGGCGGTCCAGGGATGGTGGGTTGTCTTTCTAGAAAACCTAGCCATTCCTCATGTAGAACTATTTAACACATTTGTACCTTGGGGAGAATTACTAGTCGGAATAGGTTTATTGATAGGTTGCTTTACTAAAACAGCCGTATTCTTTGGCCTTGTTATGAATTTTTCTTATTTGTTTAGTGGTTCGACAAGTACCAACACACAACTAATTTTATTATCTATGTTCATTCTTGTTTCTGCTTTAAATGCAGGAAGATTCGGAGTGGATGGTCTGTTGATGGCATCTCTTAAAGACAAACTATTTGCTAACAAAACGAAAGTGCTGAATGATGCAGCTTAGTATTTAGAACACTCGAAAGATCGCTGGATAGGCGGTCTTTTTTGTCACTGTTCTTAGATTTATGGCCATAAGACGCTAATACAGCTTTAAGTTAGGACCAATACAAGTCTTTATCTACGTTCATGTTTCTAGTGATGATATCCAAATATATCCCTTTTTCAGATAGCTATATTTAATGTAATAATTTGTTATTGACGTAACAGATAAAAAGAATTTATAATCTTAAAGAATCAATAAATGATAATGATTTTCATTTTCGTTTTAGACATTTAATGGCTAATTTATTTCTTTGGGGAAGAGGGAAAATAATGAAAGGTAGAACCGGTCTATACATAATTATTTTGGTAGTTGCAATGATGGCATTCCCGTTTCGTAGTTTTGCAGCAAGTGCAGAAAATGACTTACAAGGTGCAAACAAAAACATTATTGAAGCAATGCATTCTGTACAAAACGGGAAAATGGAAGAGGCTAAAAAACAATACGAATCATTTTCATCTACATGGATGTCGATTGAAAGTGGAGTAAAAGACGAGTCTCAAGATGCCTACCGTGAAATAGAAGACGGGATGGGGCAAGTACAGTTTGCTTTAGCCCAACAGCCTGTGAAAAAAAGGAGTCTGGAAAATTCCCTCAACAAATTAAAGCAAACCAATGAAAAGTTCATTGCAGGAAAATTCCCTCATACTGTCGCAAAAACTGAAGATACGGGGAAAAATCAGGGGAATGTAGCCGATTTGATTGTGCTATTAAATCAGTCACTTTCTAAATTGGATCATAATGATGTGAAAGGTGCAAAAGCTGATATTGAGCAGTTTCGTACCTCATGGCTGGATATAGAAAGCGTAGTATTAACACAGTCTTCTAAAATCTATACAAACGCTGAGAGGGACATGGTAACTTCGTATGCAATGCTTACTTCAAAGACCCCCGACGTAAAGGGAGCTAAAAAAACAATTGAAGGAATGCGTGATTATCTTTCTCCGCTTGCATCTAAAACAAGTTACAACATGTTAGATGCTACAACTATCCTTTTGCGTGAAGGTTTAGAAGGTTTACTAGTTGTAGTAGCACTTTTAGGTTTTTTGAAAAAGGCTGGTCATGCAGATAAGAGTAGATGGATTTGGATCGGCGTTGGATCAGGTTTAGGAGTAAGCATTATCTTAGGCGTAATCGTAAACATGTTGTTTTCTGCCGGTGCATTTGGGAGTAATAACTTCTTAATTGCTGGCTGGACCGGAGTCTTTGCTTCAATGATGCTTCTGTACATGAGTTATTGGCTTCACAGTAAATCAAGTACGGCGGAATGGCAACGATATATTCAGACTCAAAGTACAAAGGCCATTGATAAAGGGAGTCTATGGTCGTTAGCTATTCTTTCTTTCCTTGCTGTTTTCCGGGAAGGAACAGAAACCGTGTTATTCTTTATCGGGATGGCTGCATCCATTAAAGTATCAACACTTTTAACAGGTATAGCTATTGGATTAGTACTATTGATTGTACTTTCTTACTTAATATTAAAAGTAGGATTGAAGATCCCAATGCGCCCATTTTTCCTAGTATCCAGTATTCTAATGTTTTACCTATGCTTCAAATTTGCAGGTATGGGCATTCACGGGCTACAACTTGCTGGATTATTACCAGCTACACAAGCTCCAATCCCTACTATAGATTTCTTTGCGATTTATTCAACATGGGAGGGTGTAATTCCACAAATCATTCTACTTATAGTGGCAATTGTCGCAATGATATTGAATAAAAAAAAGGATAAAAAAACAAAATTACAGCAGACAAATCAGGAGGAATCAAAACATGCGATCTAAAAAACTTATTGTACCAATCATCTTAGCAACGTCCTTAACATTAGCAGCGTGCGGAACAAAAGAAGAAACAAAGAAAGAAGCTCCAAAAACGGAAGAAACATCGAATTCAAAAGCAGTTTCAATTGCTGACGGTGCACAAGACATGAAACAAGTACTTGCTGATATGAAAACACAACTTACAGCAAAAGATGCTGCGAAAGTAAAAGATAGTGGAGAGGAATTAGAGGAGAAATGGCAAGTATTTGAGGACTCAGTAAAAGAGAAAAGTCCTGATTTATATGAAAAGGTAGAAACGCCACTTCATACAATTGAAGCAGGAGCAAAGGTTGAACCACTTGATGCAAAAACGCTAGACAAAGCAGCAACAGAGTTAGACGGTGTGTTAACAGAAGTACAAAATTTAAAATAAAATAATGAAAAAGAGTGCTTTATCTATGACAATTGCACATAACCCTGTCAAGTAGACAGTAAAAAAAGAGTATTTCAAGCTGCGGCCTTTTCTCGATATTCAATCGGGGA